>JBDONQ010000153.1:0-2292 GCA_039831255.1 Campylobacterales bacterium | reverse complement strand
TTGGAGGGGCGGGGGATAGATTTGGCGGGGTTTTCCGATGGGTCCCACTACTTTAATTCAAAGAGGAGGGAAAGGGGTCTCGGGAAAAAGGAAACTATTTCAACTCTTTAAAAGCCCTCAATTTATATAAAGTATGTCCAAAAGTCCTACCCACTGTTCCATTTTTTGAGCCAATTTCTCATAATAGAGTAGTTTTGTATAGGGTGCCCCAATTACTGCCCTTTAAAAATTTGCTAACCTGAATTTGCCAACCCAGACCCCAACCCAATCTCCCCCTAAATTTAGTGGAAAAATTTTCGGACGGGTTGGTTGAATAGCTCTCCCGGGGATTGGGAATCCGAAAATCTCTAACAATTTTTCCAATTTTCCCCGGAAAACCTAAATTCACGCCGGAGAATTTGAAGGGGATTTTAGGTCAGAAATTTAAAATACCCAAAAAATTGGGAAAAGTGGGGAAGAGATAAAGGGTTAAATTGAAGGGTCCACAACAATCTTTACCCCTCTCCCTACCTCCCCCCGCTCCGGCAGGAGGTGATAAAGAAGAGGGTGGAGATTTTTCCCTTTCAATAAAATTTGAAACCGGTATTTACCCCTCAATTTTGGGGGCTCCCCTTCCTTAGCCGAGACCAACTCCCCTTCAACCCCTCTCCCTCTCCAGTAATCACTCCCCAACCCCTCCAAAAATCTCCTCTCCAACTCCCTCAACAACTCCTCCCCCTCCCCCTGCTCCCGACTCTCAATCTCAATCCGGATTAACCGCTGAAAAGGGGGGTACCCCAACAACTCCCGAACCTGAATCTCTTCCCGGTAAAACTCCTCCCACTTCCGATTAAAAAAGTGGGGGTGGTGGGTCTCCACCAGAACCCTCCCAAACCCCCGGCGACCGCTCCTCCCCTCCACCTGCTTTACCAAATTAAAAGCCCTCTCCCCAGCCCGGTAGTCAGGGGTATTTAATAGGAAATCGACCCCCAATACAATTGAGAGGGAGACATTGGGAAAATTGTGCCCTTTTGCCACCATTTGGGTTCCAACCAGTATTTGAATATCTCCCTTCTCAAACTGCTCCACCAACCGGTCCAGTCTCCCTTTGGAGGTGATGCTATCGGAGTCCATCCTCCCAATTCTCCACTCCGGAAATTGGGCCTTCAACCGCTCCACTACCTCTTTCGTTCCAGGCCGTTTCGTTAAAAACTCCCCACTTCCACAGGTGGGGCACCGGTCTGGAATTGGGGTAGCCCAATTACAGTAATGGCATCGTAGAACCCGCTCCCGCCGGTGGAGGGTTAATGGAATTTCACAATTGGGACATTTTAAACTCTCCCCACACTGACTGCAGATAAAATATTTAAAATTCCCCCGGGTCGGAATAAATAAAATTACCTGTTTCCCCCTCTCCACCTCCTTTTTTATCTCCTCCTCCAACACCCCCCCCAATGTGGGCCAGTACTCCTTCACCTTTTCAGATTGGAAGTAAGTCCCTTTCAATCGAACCACTGGGAATCGGTGGTAGTCGGCCACCGCTGGGGTTCCACTCCCCAGCACAACCCGACAATTATAGAGGGAGGAGAGATAGAGGGCCAAATTTTTCCCATTGTATCGGGGAATCCCCTCCGATTTGTAGCTATCGTCGTGGAATTCGTCTACAACTATTAACCCCAACTCCCGAAATGGGAGAAATAGGGCACTCCGGGCCCCCACTACCACTTTTATCTCCCCCTTCTGAAGCCCTTCCACAATTTCCCTTCTCCGCTTTTTTGGGATTTTTGAGTGCCAAACTCCAATCTCCCCCGGTTTAAAATGGCCCTCCAACCGTTTCTCCATTTGGGCTGTAATCGCTATCTCTGGGAGTAGAAACAAGGAGGTCCGCCCCTTTTCCAATGTCCGCTTTATCAACTCAATATAGAGCTCCGTCTTCCCACTCCCTGTATCCCCAAATAAAATTACCCGCTGGTGCTGGACCAACTCCTGAAGGGCCCTCTGTTGCTGGGGGGTATATTTAATTGAACTTTCGATGGGGGTATCTATCGATAGAAGGGGTTGGGGGGAAAGCTCTGGACCAGTAGGGGAGTAGAAGAGGGAGAAGGCCTCCCCAATTGAGACCCAGTGCCAGTAGCTGATAAATTGGAGAAATTTCCATCGAATAGGGGGAATCTGTCCCACAACCCCCTCCACTGGAAGGGTTTTAAAGGGGGGGGCCGGCACCTCAGCCACTACAACCCCTTCTTTTACCCGACCCCGGAGGGGAACCTTTACCACTGCCCCGGGGGAGAGGGGGGTTTTCGAGCTGTAGGT
>JBDONQ010000260.1:0-2301 GCA_039831255.1 Campylobacterales bacterium | reverse complement strand
AAAATTACCCAATTTTTTAGTGATTGCCCCCATTTCCGGCGACGGATTGATGGGTTGGGGCTCCGGAAAGGGGCGATTGGAAGGGTTGTAACAAAATCTTTTTGGGGTCCAATTGAAGTGGATTTGGGGGGGCGGAAAGTGGCAGTGGGAAGGGGGGTTGCAAAAAAGATTGAAGTCCGGAAATTGGATTGTCCCCTATTCCACCTTCCAGTTGGAATTAGGGAAGAGGAGAAGGGGGGGAGAGGGGGAAGGGGAGTTTAAAACTCTAGCCCAATTTGTAAAATTTGGAATTTGTAAAATTTGGAAAAGGAGAGGCCGATGAAAAAACTTTTTTTAATTATTGGGGCTCCGGGGAGTGGAAAGACCACCGATGCCCAATTAATCGCTGAGCGGAATTCCGGGAAGATTGTCCACTACTCCACTGGTGAGCTTCTCCGGGATGAGGTGGCCAGCGGGAGTCAGTTGGGGCAGGTGATTAAAGGGTACATTGAAAAAGGGGAGTTGGTACCGCTGGAGATTGTAATTGAGACAATCCGCCGGGCAATTGAGAGTGCCGACCGGCCGGTGGTCTTAATTGATGGATTTCCCCGGAGCGTAGAGCAAATGTTGGCGTTGGACCAGATGTTAAAAGTGAACTCCGGAATAGAGTTGGTAAAAGTTATTGAGGTGGTAGTCTCCGATGAAACAGCAAAAAAGCGGGTTTTGGGCCGGGCCCGGGGGGCCGACGACAATGAGAAGGTCTTTTACAACCGGATGCGGCTTTTTAAAGAGCCACTGCCAGAGATTGAGAAGTTTTATCAACAGAGGGGAAAACTGGTAAAAATCGATGGGGAGAGGAGTATTGAGGAGATTGTTGGGGAGATGGAGGAGTTGGTTAAACGGGAGAGTGGAGTGGAGTAAAAAGAGCCCTATTTTTCAGGTTTAGAAAATGTTTAGAAAATTTAGAAAAGGGGAGGGGGATTTTTAGGGGGAATTGGAAGCTATTAAACTCCTCTCACCGGGAAAAGGGAGTGTGAATTCCTATTGGTCTCCTCTTAACTTTTGCTACCGGAAATAGGTTAGGGCCTCCCGCTCTATAGACCCATTTCCAGATGCAAATCTATTTCGAACACACAATTGATTATCCCCTTCCTTCTTCCACCCCAATTATCGTAGGTTATTAGCTCGGTTATCACCCTTTTATCGTTAGAGTTTCTCATTTCTATAGTTAGTTGTCTTTTATACCATATCTACAACCTCAGTAGAGAGTAACCGTTATCATTGTGATTTAGTTGGTTTATTGAAAGCGTTAAGGGGGGAAATGAATTTGCGATAGCCGGAGGGTATTGTTTATTTTTGACGTTTTTGGATAAAGAAATAGTTTGGATGCAATGAGTATCTGGGGAATTAGGGATTAAGCAAAAAAAATTCAACCCTATAAAAAATGGGAAAATTTCCTTCATATCTACAAATTAGCCAATGGGCTAACTTCACCATTTCAACTATCACAACAGGTGATTAAACACATTAAAACTACATTTGAAGATTTTTTTTAAAAGAGAGTCTGGGTAGCCTAAATTCAAATCCAACGAAATTCCTCAGGGGTTCAAGATTGATAGCGATAATGAGCTATAGAAATTGAAGAAACTTTGAGATAGGGATGGATTTAGGGGTAAAGTGTTTTTTTAATAACAGACGACGGTAAAAAAACTGTCAAAGTGGTTCAAAAAAGCTGGGAATTTGATTAAAAGAGCTCAAAGAGAATTATCAAGAAAACAGGGAAGTGAAAGGGGGGAGAAGAGTAGACAAAAGTTAGCAAAGTTACTGCTCAAAATTGCTAATCAAAGACTCAAACTCTCAAGACGGCTAGTGGACGAGAATCAAAAGTTTGTCTGGAAGGGAGGTTAAAAATAATAAGTTGGCTAAACCAAATGGAGGTTGGGGCAGATTTCTTGGATTGCTTCAATCCAAAGCCGGATGGTATCGAATGGGGATAATTCAACAGATTTGCTCCAGTTTCAAAAATTTGCAAAAAATTCGAATAAATTAAACAAAACTCCCAAACTTTCCGATAGAATTTGGAATTGCCCAAAATTGAGTTAGCATTGACCACCGCTGGAACAGCGGGAAGTTAGGCTTCTGTAGTAGCTTTGAGGGGGTTAATCTTAGGTGAGCCAGTCATCTACCAATCAACAGGGAAGCTCCCTCCAAATTTAAAAGGAGTAACTCACCTGAAACCTGTGCCGGTGGAGAAGCAAATTTATCTCCTCCCTTTTTCAAATGAGGAGTGGTAGTGAGAGGAGGAGTCCTTCGGAATTTAAA
>JBDONQ010000264.1:0-8249 GCA_039831255.1 Campylobacterales bacterium | reverse complement strand
AGATACTCCTCCTCAATCCTCCCTCTAAAAACCCCCAACCGGCGGAGGGGAAGGGTTCTAAGCCCCTCCACCAAAATTAAGTCGTACCCGGAGAAGAGCTGGATTATCTCCCCAAATTCCATCGGCCGATGGAGAAAAATCCCGGTTTTAACCGGGGAGAGAAGGAGGACATCGGCCCCCTGTTTAAAAAATCTCCAACTATCTTTCCCCGGGGTATCCAGTTGGGCTTTATCCTTTGGGTCGTGTTTTACAACCCCCACTTTAACCCCCCGCTGGAGGGCTATTTGTATTAACTTTTCAATTAAAGTAGTCTTTCCACTATTACTGGGGCCAGTTATTCCAACCACTATCGGTTTCCGGTTCAAAATCCCGCCTCCTTTAATGCCTCAGCCTGGTAGTGGGCAATTAATGGGTCGATAATCTCATCCAGTAACCCCTCCTCCATTACCTGATCCAATTTGTAGAGGGTGAGCCCAATCCGGTGGTCAGTAATCCGGTTTTGGGGGTAGTTGTAAGTTCTAATCCGCTCACTCCGGTCCCCTGTCCCCACTTGACTTTTCCGGGTCTCCCCAATCTTCTCCAACCGTTCCCGCTCCAGCTTTTCGTAAACCCGGGCTTGGAGGATTTTTAAGGCCTTCTCTTTATTCCGCTGTTGACTCCGCTCATCCTGCATTGAGACCACAATTCCGGTTGGAATATGGGTAATCCGAACTGCACTTTCAGTTTTATTCACATGTTGCCCCCCTGCTCCCCCGGCCCGCATTACCTCAATTTTTAAATCCTTTGGATCCAGCTCCACCTCCACATCGTCAATTTCCGGCATTACCGCTACAGTTACCGCTGAGGTGTGGATTCTCCCCTGACTTTCAGTTACTGGAACCCGTTGAACCCGGTGGGTACCCCCTTCATATTTGAGCCGGGAGTAGGCCCCTTCCCCTTTTATTAGCAGAATTACCTCTTTATATCCCCCTAAATCGTTCCGACTTTCACTGACAATCTCCACTTTCCACCCCCTCCGCTCTGCATATCGGAGGTAGGCCCTCATTAAATCTCCGGCGAAGAGGGCTGCCTCATCCCCCCCGGTTCCAGCCCGAATCTCCAGATAGATATTTTTCTCATCATTCGGGTCCTTTGGCAGGAGTAACAGTTTCAACTCCTCCTCCAACTCCGGTCTCCGTTTCTCCAGCTCCTTCAACTCCTCCTTTGCCAACTCCCCCATTTCTGGGTCGTCCAGCATCCCTTTTGCTTCCAGAATCCCCTCCAACAGCTGTTTATACTCTTCGGTCTTTTGAACAATTGGTTCCAAACTTTTGACCTCTTTTGAGAGTTGGGTCAATTTTTTAACATTGGAGACCACCTCCGGGGAGGAGAGTTCCCTGTTTAATTGGTGGTATTTTTCAACAATTGGTTCCAATTTCCGAAGGAGTAAACTCTCTTCCATTCTACCCTCCTGATAGAAAGTTTCGGGCTTAGTTTATCAATTTTTTCAAGTTGGGGGCCAAAAGTGCCAATAAAGCCTCAAGAAGTCGGAGTATCTGAATTTTTTGCAAAAAACTTGACAAAAGACGGCTTAAATATTATAATCTCTTTAATACCAATTAAAAAAGGAGGAATTCAATGAAACGGATACTTTCAGCTATTTTGGCAACTGGGTTGCTGGTGACTACTACACTGGCCGACTCCAAAACTGAGAAGACAAATCGGGAGTCAATTGAACAGGCGAAAAAAGAGGCCCGGGCTGGAAATGGGCTGGTAAAAGAGGCGGTAAAGGCGATTGCTTACACAGAAGAGGCCCTTTTTGCCCTCCAAAAAGGGGAGGTGGATAAAGCGAAAGAGGCGTTAAAAAAGGCCAGTGGAGAGTTGACTCTGGTATTAAACGCCCCAAATGCCCCCTATCTACTGCCGGTAGATATTCGGGTGCAGGCGGTTCAATTTGTCGGAAATGAGCAGAAAATTAAGGAGTTGGTGGAAGAGGCGAGGAAATTGGTGGACCAAAATCGGCTTCCAAAGGCCCGGCAGGTTTTAAACACCCTCCGGAGTGAGATTGAAATTAAAACTATCAATCTACCACTGGCCTCCTACCCCCAAGCGTTGGCCTTGGCAGCCAAATATTTAAATGAAGGGAAGACAAAAGAAGCGGCCGATGTGTTGAGGATGGCTCTCTCTACCCTAGTGGAGATTGATACAATTATTCCAATCCCGCTAATTGAAGCCCAAGGGTTGGTTAAAAAAGCGGAGGAGTTGCTACAGAAGGATAAAAAAGAGGCGTTGGTCTATTTGAAAGAGGCAAAAAAAGCTTTAGAAATTGGGAAGATGTTGGGGTATTTGAGTAAAAGTTCAATCACTTATAAAATGTTGGAAGAGCAGATTGATAAGTTGATGGCCGAAATTGAGAAAGGTCACAAAACTAAGTCCCTCTTTGAAGATTTGCTGAAGAAGTTGGAGGAGTTCAAACAAAAGGCTATTACCACAATCCGGGGCTAACCCCTTCCCTTCTCGTCCCGATTTCCCCTAAAACAATTTTAAACAGGAGAATCACCCAACTGGAGAGTTATAATAGCCCCCGGCGAATTAACTTTTGGAAAGGGGTTTTATGGAGAGGTTATTGGCATTGAAAGCGGGGGCGGGGAGTGGGAAAACCTACCGGTTAGCCCTCCGGTATATTTCTCTTTTATTGAGGGGCCGGGACCCCAACTCTATTTTGGCAATTACTTTCACAAATAAAGCTACAAAGGAGATGCGGGAACGGATTTTAAAATTTCTCCAATTCTCAGACCTCCCCCCGGAGGAGCAGGAAGGGGTTTTGGAAGGGCTAACTCTGGAGAGTGGTCTTCCGAAGGAGGTAATCCGGAGAAAATTGGAGGAGGGGAAGTTGTGGGAAAAGGTTCTTCAGCAGGAGTTGCGAATTACTACAATTGATTCTCTCCTCCATCAAATTTTACGGAAATTTGGAGTTTATATTGGGGTGGATCCCTCCTTTGAGAGTTGGAATGGGGAGGACTCCCAATTGGAGAGGTTCTTTTTAGAAGAGGTGAAAGGGGAGGAGCGACAGGTTTTATTGGAGTATTTTAAAGAGGAGAAGAGGAAAAAGGAGATTTTGAAGGAGTTGGAGCTTCTCTACTCCAACTGGTTCTATCTGGAGGAACTGGTAAAGGCCCACTGGGAGGGGGAGGAGATTGGGAAGTTGAAAAAGAGATATTGGGTTTTAAAAAGGGAGGTGGAGCAGTTGGAGGAGGAGTGGGATAGATTGGTGGAGGGGCGGAAAAGAAAGCCCGCCCTCAAGACATTTCTCTCCAAACTTCATGAAGAGGATTCAAAAGAGTTGGAGAAATATATTAAAAAACAGAAAATTTCCCCGGAGATGGAGAGAGTTGGGAAGAGATATCTAAAACTCCGCTGGCAATTTGATTTGGTGAAAGAGAAAATGGAGTTTTTTAGACTCTCCCAACTGATTAATCACTATCGGCAACTCCAGCTTACCCGGCAACGGGAGCGGAACCTTTACTCCTTTACCAATGTGACCCTATTGGTCCACTCCCTCCTCAGGGAGGGGGGAAAAGTAGACCCCCACTTTCTCTACTTCCGGTTGGATAGCCGGTTTACCGATATTTTAATTGACGAATTTCAGGACACCTCCCTCCTCCAGTGGGAGATTTTGGAACCAATTGTGGAGGAAATTGTGGCCGGAATCGGGAGCCGGGACCTCCTCCGAAGCTTTTTTTATGTTGGGGACCCAAATCAGGGGATTTACCAGTGGCGAGGGGGGGAGATTCGACTTTTCGACGGGGTCTGTCAGAGGTTTCAGATGACCCAACAGGAATTGGGAATCAATTATCGGTCGGGCCGGGAGATTGTTAAATTTATTGAAGAGCAGTTTAAAGTCTCCCAAACCCCCCGGTCTGGGGCCCCAGTGGGGTATATAAAAGTTAAACAGATAGATTTAAAACCGTCGGAGCTGAAATTTTTGGAGTCAGTGGTGGAAGAAGTGACCCAGTTGATTGAAAAGGGGGTTAACCCCTCCCAAATTGGGATTTTAGGCCGGAAATGGGAGGAGTTGAGGCTTCTCCAACAGTTGTTGGAGGAGAGGGGAATTCCAGTTAACTCCTCCGATAAAGGGGATTTAAAGGATGCCCCCCTAAGTAGGGGGATTTGGAGTCTTTTGAGATACCTTGAAGGGGTAAAATTGGGAGAGTTGAAAAGGGAAAAGAAGCCCCTATGGTTGGAGGAGTTTAGGGTTGTAGGGGCCCCAGAGCTGGAGTTGGAGGAGTTGAAAGAGAGGGTGGAGGGGCTTCTCCAGTACCACCGCCCCTCCCAATTGATTCAAAAAATTATTGAGGAGTTTGGGTTGGAGTCGGAGGAGACCCTCTCTTTTTGGGAGTTCTCCCTTCAATTCCGGAGTTTATCGGAATTATTGAACCGGCTGGAGGAGGGGAAGGTGGAGTGGATTGGGGGGGAAGAGGAGGGGGTCAATTTAATGACAATTCATAAAAGTAAAGGGTTGGAGTTTGATTATCTATTTTTAATAGACTTTCTGGAGGAGAGGGGTATCCGGAAAAAATTTTTAATTGGGTATTTGGATGAGGGGTGCCACTGCAATTCCGGGAAGAGGTGCCGATTGAGACCTAAACAGGTGAGGTATAAATTGAAAATTTCGGAATATGGAAATAAACCCCCTACCCCGTTAATTTGGAATAAGGAGTATCAACAGGTATTGGCGGAGGAGAAGAAGCGGATAGTTCGGGAAGAGTGGAATCTCTTGTATGTGGGGATGACGAGGGCCCGATTGGGGCTTTTTATTTTCTGCTCCTCTCCTAAAAAAGGGGTAATTTTAAAACATTTAAATCTCCACCCCGGGGAGAGGGGGGTGCTGGAGATTGTAGGAGGAAAGTTGGAGGGGAGAGGAGGGGAGGTTCTGGAGTTGAATTGGGAGGAGTATCCCAAATGGGGACGACAACAGTTAGAGGAGGAGGGTCCCCGGGAGGAGACCCAACAACCGGAGTTGGCCCTCTACGGTCGGGCTCTCCACTACGGATTGGAGATTAGGGAGATAACTGGACCGTTGAACCGGTTTGGGGTTTTACTTGAGGGGAAGTGGGAGAGGTTGGAGGGGGATTGGAGGTGGACGGTCCGGGAACTGGAGCGGTTTATAAAGGAGTTGGGGGAGTGTTGGATTGGTCGGGAGGTCCCATTTCTCCGAAACCGGTGGCAGTTTCAAGCGGACTTAATTTTGGAGACCCCGGAAAAGGTGGTGGTTATCGACTATAAATCAGCCTTTTTTAGCCGGGAGGAACGGCTGGAGGAGTATTTTCAACAGGTGAGAAACTATCTAGAGGGGTTTGAAGAGATTACCGGAAAACCGGCAGAGGGGTGGTTGCTATTGATCTCCCAACGGAGGTGGATCCGGGTCCAGTAACCTTAGGGGATTTTAGGAATCAGGGGTAAACTACTCTAACTAAGCCGTAGATTATTATCAGGGCCTCCTGCTTTACAGACCCTCTTATCAGAGCCTTTCCCTAGGCTCAACGGGCTGTTCTATCCCTGATTCCAGCAACTTTGTTATTGTCCCTTTTTAACTTGGCTATCGCTACTTTTCATTGTCTCCCAAAATATTTGCTCACCCACTACCAAATTCATCTTCCCATAATTATTTTTAGAGGGAGAATTCTTTGGAGTTTTGATTAAATCCCCCTTTTCTCTCTTTTCCCCGGTCCGGTAATTGAAAAAATTGAGAGGTAGATTTAATCTCAATCGAAAAGAGTCTTATGGAGCTTCTTCAAACCCTCTGGTAGAGGGTGGAGATTGGGTCTAACAGGAGAGATAAATAGGTTTCCCTTCCCTCTACTTTCCTCCAAAGTTACTCTTTTTTCCCGTTCTCTTTTACCACTCCCGGGGAGATTGGGTTAAATTGAAATAGATAGGGGCGAAGGAGGGTTCTTCTAATTTTTTTGCACTCTTTTGGGGTCAATTTCCGTTGCTGACAAAGGGATTCTACCTCTTTAAGTTTTAATTGGAGAGTCTTTATCCGATTCCTCTCCCCCTCCCCCCCCTCTCCAATTGAATAGAGCCCAATTAAAATTAATATCCCTCTTTTTAAAATGAAGGGCTTCATTCCAAATCCATCGTTGGGTTAAAGGAAAGAGAGGGCTGGGGTGAGGGTGAATTGGGAGATTGGGCTCTCCAGTTGGACCAGTTCCAACGCCCCCTGCTCAATTCCCTTTAAAATTAGTTGATTATTCAATCTGTGCCCCCCGGCAACGGAGGTGTAGCTCCCGATAAAGTTGTGACCCAGTAGGGCCAAATCCCCAATCGCGTCCAAAATTTTGTGCCGGACAAACTCATCTGGATACCGGAGGGAGTCGTTTAAAATCCCCTCCTCATCCAATACTACCGCATTCTCCAAACTTCCCCCCAATGCCAACCCCCTACTCCGGAGATACTCTACCTCTCGGAGAAACCCAAAAGTCCGGGCCCGGGCGATTTCCCGGATATACCCCTCTGTTGAAAATTGGAAAATTTTCCGTTGCCGGCCAATTAAAGGGTGGTTAAACAGGATTGTAAAGTCCAGTTGAATTGAGTCGGAGGGGGCTAACCGGGCCCATTTTCCCCCTTCCCGGACCTCCACCTCCTCTACCACTTTCCAAAACTTCTTTGGAGCCGATTGCTCCACAATTCCCCCCTCCAGCAGTAACATTACAAATGGGTAACTACTCCCGTCCATAATTGGAACCTCATCCCCTTCCACTACAATCCGGAGATTGTCCAGCCCCAATGCGGAGATGGCACTGAGAAGATGCTCCACAGTGGAGATTGTGGCCCCCCCCTCTCCAATCACTGTGGCCAACTGGGTCTCCACCACCTTCTCCGGCTTCACCGGGATTGTAACTCCCAAATCGGCTCGGTAAAACAGGAGTCCGGAGTTGGGGGCCAATGGCTCTATCCGCAGTTTTACCGGTTTCCCCCGGTGGAGCCCAATTCCAATTAATTGGACCGGTTTCTCCAGTGTCCGCTGTTTCATAGTAAAATCCTTTTTCCATTCTCTAATACTACGATTGTCCGGCCATTTGGTTCAATCTCCTCCCCTCCAAAAATTATACTCCCCTTCGGCTTACAAACTATTAAAAATGGTCCATTTCCAATAAGCTCCCCTTCAAACTCTTCCAAAGCAATTACACTTCCCCCTACCACAATCCGGGCCCCTCCATTTACCCGCTGGGTCAAAATTAAACTTTTATCGGTAATTATCTCCTGTCCCGACCGGACAATCCGGTCTACCACTTCCCAGTGACACCAATCGGGGATTTTCTCCCCCCTCTCTCCCCTTTCGGATCTTTCAGTTGGCTGAGCCCCCCCCTGCCGTTGTGGCTTAAAACACTCTCCATTCCCAATTATGTACCCAATCCCCTCCCTCTCCAATAACTGCTGTCGGGCCGGGTCCGGGGCTGGGAGGAGGAGAAATTTCCCTTTAAAAAGCTCTTTTTTACTCTTCAACAGTTGGGGGAGGTGTTCCCACTCCCGGGGATTTAGGGACACTACTTTAATTAACCGCTCCCTCATTCTCGATTACCTTTCTGGCCCGTTCAATTACAGCCAAAATGGAACTTTTAATAAAGTTTGGGTCCATCCACTCCAAAGGGTTGACCGGGATCCCCTGAATATAGACCCCAAAATGGAGATGGTCTCCCAATACCCCACCGGTCCGCCCGGTCCTCCCCAAAACTGTCCCCGGCTGGAGCCTCTCCCCCGGTTTTACATTGAATTGAGACATGTGGGCATAGAGGGTATAGAGCCCCAATTGGTGATAAACAACTGTAACATTTCCGTAAATTCCAATCCATTTTGTAGCGATAACCACCCCGGGGTTGGAGAGGAGAATTGGGGTCTCAGGGATTTTTGCCAAATCCATCCCTTTATGGTAGGCCACTGAAATCTCCCGTCCCCTAAAGTAGTAGTGGCGAAAATCCCCAAACCCTGCCTCCCGCTTTGAACCGGGGAGGGGGTTAAACCGGCCAATCTCCAGTTGGGAGAAATACTCCTGCTGGAGGGGGCGGGTCAATTTCCAAATCTCCTTCTCATTCAATGCCCGGACCTTCTCATTCATCTCTTTAAAAATTTCCACTGGTTCTTCCGGGATTGGAAGCCCCATCCGCTCTAAAATTGGAATAGCCACACTGGAAATGAAAGATTCGGGAATATTTATTCTCTTCTCTGGATATCGATACTTCCGCCAGAAAAAGGGGATATGGACCTCC
>JBDONQ010000276.1:0-8251 GCA_039831255.1 Campylobacterales bacterium | reverse complement strand
GCGGTAAAAGTTCCAGTAATTGTGGATGCCGGAATTGGGACCGCCAGTGATGCGGCAATTGTAATGGAATTGGGGGCCGATGGGGTTTTGACCAATACTGCAATTGCCCAAGCCAAAAATCCGGTTCAAATGGCAAAGGCGATGAAACTGGCAGTGGAAGCGGGGCGGTTGGCCTATAAAGCGGGGCGGATTCCAAAGAAACCCTATGCAACCGCCTCTTCCCCAACCGAAGGTCTCCCCCAACTCCTCTAACCCCGTTTCCTTTGGAAACACCCCCTATCGGGGGGTCTTTTTTTAAGCCCCTCTACACTGAATTCTCCCCTTTTTTCTGACCTTTCAAAATTCTAGAATAATCCCAGATAGAGGAGAATCTTACAGAAGAGTAGTTGACCCCCCCTTCTCCCTTCCCTGTTTACCTTTCTATTTTCCCCCCTTTTCTCCTTCCCCTTTCCCCTTTAAAAATGGGCTATTTAATAACCCGTAAATCCCGATAGGCTTGGATGACTCGGGCTTTCATACTTTTCTCCCCTTCCCGCAACCACTTCCGGGGGTCGTAATATTTTTTATTGGGCTTATCCGGCCCTTCTGGATTCCCAATTTGGGATTGGAGGTAGTCGTGATACTTCTCAATATACCCTTTTACCCCTTTCCAGAAAGCCCACTGGGTATCGGTATCGATATTCATCTTTACAACCCCGTAATCTATTGCCTTGTGGATTTTCTCCAACTCACTTCCACTCCCCCCGTGGAACACAAACCGGATTGGTTTCTCCTCTTTTAGCCCAAACTTTTTCCGGACATACTCTTGGGAATTTTTTAGAATAATCGGTTGCAGTTTTACCGCCCCCGGTTTATAGACCCCATGGACATTCCCAAAACTGGCCGCAATCATAAATAGGTCGCTCACTTCTTTCAATTGTTCGTAAGCGTAAGCCACATCTTCCGGCTGGGTGTAGAGCCGGGCGTTATCAATTCCGGTATTGTCAACCCCATCCTCTTCTCCCCCGGTAACCCCCAACTCCATCTCCAACATAATATCCAGCTCACTTAACTTTTTCAGGTACTCTTTACAGGTTTGGACATTTTGTTCCAGTGGCTCTTCGCTCAAATCCAACATATGGGAGCTAAACAGTGGCCGGCGATATTTTTCGTAATGTTTCCGATTTGCCTCAATCAATCCATCAATCCACGGAAGCAGTTTCCGGGCCGCGTGGTCGGTGTGGAGAATTACAGTCACCCGATACGCCTCCGCCAATGTGTGGATATGTTTAGCCCCGGCAATCGCCCCTAAAATAGCGGCCCGTTGCCCCTCGTTGTCCAACCCCTTCCCAGCCCAAAAGTGGGCACCCCCATTGCTAAACTGGATAATAATCGGTTTTTCAACCTCAGCCGCCGCCTCCATTACTGCATTTACAGAGTTGGTCCCCACCACATTAATTGCCGGCAGTGCGAACCCGTTGGCCTTTGCGTAATCCAGCAACTCTTTCGCTTCACTTCCGGTTAAAACCCCTTTCCGAAACTCCATTGCCCCTCCTTTTTTCAAAAAATTTTACCAACTTTCCCCCGACTTCAATTTAACCCGGGGAGAATCTCCCCCTTTTAATCGAAAGTCTACTCCACTCCAGTGGAAAACTCCCCCTCTACCGGGGCCATCCTTTTTAGTTACCACGATTCTCCTTTTTTAAAAAATCCCCCCGGAAGTATTGAATCCGATTTAAAAACCCTTTTAAATCCCCAATTTTTAAGATATTTTTTACCACCCCCTTCAATGTAACAAAATTCTCCTTTGAGATTACCAAGTAGAGAATTCCCCTATCTCCGGCAAAAATTTTGTTGTAGAAGTTGAGTCTAAAAAAGTAGGCGTTCCGGGCTGGGCCCACTTCCCCTTCCAGTTCCTCTCTCTCCTCCGGGGTCAAAAACCGGAGGTCCAACCGGCCATCACTTTTCCGGGCCCCCAGTGCGTAAAAGGTGTACTCCCTCTTACCCGGTTTTATCAGTCTCGGGAGTGAGAAGTAGAGGGAGAGGATATCTTGATTTACCCAGTAAGGAAGGGTCTCATTGGACTCCAGTTTCCCGTTGAAATATTTCAATTTTCGAATAATCATCAACTGCCGGTCAAAAGTGTAGATGTAATGGTAGAGTTTATTCCCTCTTTTAATCTCCATTTGATATTTGGAGGGAATTAAAACCCCCCCCTCTATCCGCCCTTCACTCTCAAACCTCTCCCGGAGATTTTTTGAGAGTTTTGCGGCAAATCCAACCGCCCACGCCTCCACTGAAATCCGATAATTGGTCCGGTTCCAATCGTAAACTCCCCGGGCTTTGGCAATTGTTCCAAAAATCCCATACTTAGCTGAATACTCCCCAACTAATCGGTCCCCTGACAGAAGGGTGGAGAGGGTGGCTAAAATTAGAACCCCTTTTTTCACAATTTGCTCCCTTTTTTAAGAAAGTATAGTAAAAATCGGCTTTTCACACACTATTCTCTCCTTTCTCCCCTCGGTTAAAAATTGGTCCATTTCAACCCGAGTTTAAAAGGAGTTAAATCGATAAAAAAGGGTGTTACCGCCCCTCTTCCTTTCTCAGTTAGGGGTTTGGGCCGGGGAGTTTCCGGTTAACCCGTTAACCCGGGGGACACCGCCTGAACATTAATTGCAACATCATTGGTAACATTGATGACCCCAAAGGGGGGTTGGCCCGGCGAGAAAATGTGTTAGACCCAATTGGGATGAGTTTAATTGCCTTTCCAATTGGAACAGTCTATGGGTAGCAGTTGGGTGCGGGTTTGCCTTTGGAGAGAGGGATTTAATTGGGACAGGTCCATTTTATCTCTCCGGAATTACCGATAAAACAACCCACGGCACAATTCCGGAACTCCTCTTTGGAGCATTTCAAGGGACCTTTTCAACAATTCCAGTGGCAATAGCAAGTGGACCAATGATTGAACAGGTTAAATTTTCCGCTTTTCCCCTCTTCGTCCCCCTATGGATTCCACTGTTTTACGCCCCAATTGGCCGTTGGGCTCAGAGGAAGGGAAACTCTAAATTTTGGGGAGTTGGCTTTGCCGGGGGGACTGTGGTCCACACCAATGCTGGGGTAATTGGGTTTGTGGTGGCTTTAATATTGGGCCCCGGCGGGATTAAGACCGGGTTGAGATAAAACCCTTTTCCCCAGTGTTAATAGTACTGGGGGCCTCCCTCCTCTGATTTGGTGGTTTGGGTTTAACGCTAGAAGTGAGTTGGTCCCCAATCGGATTGGTGGATACGCCTTTTTAGTAACCAATGGGGCCACCTCTGAGGAAGGGTTGGGTGGGCTCAATTGTAACTGCCCCTTTTATCGCCGACTACTTAAAACCGGAGCACTCCTCAGTGGTAGCCCAACTGAGGGCCCAATTGAAAGCGGTTATTCTCCTAATTCTCTATAGGGGGATTATAACCGGAACTCTCTTCTTTGTCTCCTCTCTTTTTACGAAGGGGGTCAGCCCGACCCCACAATCCAACTCCGGGGATTGGACGAAACAGTCCCCGGAGAGAAGGTCCTCAATCTCTAACCCCCCTCCCCCAATGGAAGGGGAAATTATTTGGTGGGAGGGGTTGGGATTGTGTAATCCACTTTCCCATTTTTTAAAACTTGGTCCACTTTCTCTTTTAACTTTTTCCGCTTTAGATACTCGATAATTTGGGTTTTAACCTGCTCCAACGGAAGATAGTTATTCTCCTTTTTCCCCTCCACTAAAATGATATGGTATCCAAACCGGGTTTTTACCGGCCTTAGGGTTATCTCCCCGGGCTTCATCGTTGTAACCGCCTCTGCGAAGGGTTTTACCATCTCTTTTGGGTCAAACCACCCCAATTCCCCCCCATTCACTTTACTGGGGCCCACCGAATATTTTTTAGCCAGCTCTGCAAACTTCTGCTCCAACTCCTTCCCGTGGAGCTCTTTCAACTCCCCTATCAACTTCTCCGCCAACTTCTCATCTTTCACTAAAATATGCCGGGCTTTTATTTTTGGTGTAGTTTTAAAGTAGAGGTCCTTATTCTTTTCGTAAAACTCTTTCACCTCTTTATCGGATATTTTAATTGAGTTCAACTGGGACCGGTACCAGTAATCCACTGCCACTTTCTTCATTAACTCTTTAAATTGGGGGGTTTCAGTGATAGGTTTTGCCAATTTATCGTAAATTAAGTGGGTTTTAATGTACTCTTGGACAAAGGGTTTAATGTGTTGGGCTGGCAACTGTTGGAGTTTAATATTTGGATCCCCGGTGGTCCCCTCCAAATAGTTATTCAAATCTTTCACAGTCACTTTTTGCCCATTGTAGGTGGCTAAAACTGTCTCATCTTTCAAATAGGTGGCCGGTTTTCCATTCAATCCGGAGACCCCCCCCATCATCCCCTTCATCCCGGGGAACCCAAAAACTACAGTTGCAACGGTCGCCAACCAGATACCTTTTTTCATCATCACCTCTCCTTTTGGACATTTTTTTCAAAGGGCTATTCTAACATCTCGGTTACAATGCTAGAATAGCGGAAAATTTAGAGTTAAAAAGGTAGGTCCAATGGAGAAGTTGTCCAGACGGATTAATCGACTCTCCCCCTCATTGACAATTGCAATTACCCAAAAGGCGAGGGAGTTGAAGCGGGAGGGGCGGGATATCCTCTCATTTAGTGCTGGGGAGCCCGATTTTGATACCCCGGAGGTGATTAAACGGGCCGGAATTGAGGCGATTGAGGAGGGCTTTACAAAATACACCTCTGTTCAAGGAATACCCGAATTGCTGGAGGCGGTCCGGATTAAATTGGAGCGGGATAATAACCTTTTTTACACGACAGACCAGATTGTAGTTAGTAATGGGGCAAAACAATCCCTTTTCAATATTTTTGCTGTTTTAGTAGACGAGGGGGATGAGGTGATAATCCCAGCCCCCTACTGGGTTACCTACCCCGAGCTAGTCAAATACCATGGAGGGATTCCAAAAGTTATCGAAACCACCGAAGAGACCGGTTTTAAGTTGACCCCGGAACTGTTAGAAGGGGCGATTACCAACCGGACGAAGGCACTAATTTTAAATTCCCCCTCCAATCCAACCGGAGCGGTCTATACCCGGGAAGAGTTGGCAGAGATTGGAAAAGTGCTGGAGGGGACCGATATCTGGGTAATTAGCGACGAGATGTACGAGAAATTGATTTACGACGGGAAGTTTACCGCCACCGGAGCGGTTAGTGAAGACCTTTTCCACCGGACAATTACAGTAAATGGGCTCTCCAAATCCCACGCAATGACCGGATGGCGGTTTGGATATTGTGCCACCCCAAATCGGGAGCTAGTTCAAGGGATGATTAAACTCCAATCCCAAACTACCTCCAACATTAACTCTATTACCCAGCGGGCGGCAATTCCAGCCCTACTGGGGGAGGCGGATGAGGAAGTGGAGCAGATGCGACAAGAGTTTCAGCGGAGGAGGGATTTTGTCTACCGAGGGATAAACCAGATCCCCGGGTTATCCGGAATAAAACCGGCCGGAGCCTTCTACATTTTTGTAAACCACCGGGAATTGACCCCGAACTCAATGGAGTTTGCCCTCCAGCTGTTGGAAGAAGAAGGAGTTGCCGTAGTCCCCGGAGTCGGATTTGGATTAGAGGGGCACTTTCGGCTCTCCTTTGCCGTAGATTTGGAGAGTTTAAAAAAGGGGATTGACCGGATTGCCCGGTTTGTGGAGAGGAGGTATAGTTAACCTTCCCTCCCTTTTTCCTTTTAGTCGGGAAATTTTTTGCTCTAAAAGTATAGATTTTTCCGGAACTCTTGCTATAATTCCCCCGCCACTTTTGTTATAATTCTGCCCCATATTTTTCAGCGTGCCGGTGGGCACGGGATAATTGGGCGTGTGGTTACACACGAGTTCAATCTAAAAAGGATTGCCAATGGAGAAGATTCGGATAAAGCTTCAAGCTTACGACCACCGGGTTTTAGATAGAACAGTTGCAATTATCACCGATGCAATTAAGCGAACAGGGGCTGAGGTAAAAGGCCCAATCCCATTGCCAACAAAAATTAGAAGATATACAGTTTTAAGGTCTCCCCATATTAATAAAGACAGCCGGGAACAGTTTGAGATTAGAATTCACCGGCGGTTAGTGGATGTTTTAAACGCCTCTGAAGATACAATTGACCAGTTAATGAAGCTGGAGCTAGCCCCGGAAGTAGATGTTGAAGTCCGGGCACTAAGTTAAGGAGTGGAAAATGGAGTTTATCGTTGAAAAAATCGGAATGAGCCGGACAGTGGGGACAAAGAGTATTCCAGTAACCCTATTAAAAATTGTGCCGGCTAAAGTTTGCGAATTGAAGGAGAATGGGAAAGCATTGGTGGCATACCCCCGGGGGAAAAAGTTCAATAAACCGATTGAGGGGATTCAGAAAAAGTATCAACTCTCCCGGGAGTTTAACCGGTTTGTAGAGTTGGAAGTTGCAAATAAAGAGCCGGGGGATTTGGATTTGAGCCCACTAAAAGAGGCTAAAAAGGTGAAATTGACCTTCCGGAGTAAAGGGAGGGGATTCCAAGGGGTTGTAAAGAGATGGGGGTTTGCTGGAGGGCCAGCAGCCCACGGAAGCCGGTTCCATCGGGCCCCTGGGTCCATTGGGAACTGTGAATTTCCAGGGCGGGTAATGCCGGGGAAGAAGATGCCCGGTCATTACGGAAATGAAAAAGTGACTGTAAACGCAGAAGTAGTGGAATTTGACCCAGAGTTGGGGATTTTAGTAATTAAGGGGTCTGTCCCAGGTCACAATGGAAGTCTCGGAAGAGTAAGGATTGTGAAATGAGCGTAATTATCTTAAACGAAAAATTGGAGCGGGTAGAAGAGCAGAAGTTGCCGGAGGATTTTGAGGGAATTAACCCCCACAACCTCTACCTTTATGTAAAAGCCTATTTGGCAAATCAGCGGGCTGGAACCGCCCACACTAAAACGAGGGGTGAAGTGAGAGGGGGAGGTCGAAAACCGTTCCGGCAAAAGGGATTGGGCCGGGCCCGGCAAGGGTCAATTCGGGCACCCCAATGGGTTGGGGGTGGTGTAGCCCATGGGCCCCGGAACACCCGGGATTGGAGTCAAAAGATTAATAAAAAGCAGAAGCGGGTTGCCCTCAAATACGCTTTAAATGAGAAGAGTCAACAAAACACCCTTTTTGTAGTCCCCTCTATCAAAATTGAGAGTGGGAAGACAAAGGATGCGATTAAATTTTTGAACAATTTTTCGGGATTTAAAGATTATTTAATTGTAGTGGACGAGATGGATGAGAAAACTTATCTGGCGTTCCGGAACCTTCCAAATGTCTATGTAATCTACCCAGAGGAGTTAAACGCCTATTATGCCTCTGTCTACAAGGCTATCATCTTTGACGAAGCGGCATTTGAACAAGTCGTAAAGGGTTAAAAATGGCAGATATCACAGATATCAAATCAATTGTCTACACTGAGAAGAGCCTAAAACTTCAGGAAGAGGGGTATTTGGTGGTTCAAACAACCCCAAATGTGACTAAAAGTCAGTTGAAACAGATTTTTAAAGAATACTTTGGGGTTACCCCGTTGAAAATTAACTCCCTTCGGCAGAAGGGGAAACGGAAGAGTTTCCGGGGGATTAAAGGGAAGCGGAGCGATTTTAAAAAGTTTTACGTGAAACTGCCTGAAGATGCCAAAATTGAAAGTATCAGTGTATAAGGATTGAGCGATGGGAATTAAAAGTTACAAACCATACACCCCTTCCCGGCGGTTTATGACCACACTGGACAATAGCGATATCACATCCAAACCGCTGGTGAAAAAATTGTTGGTAAAGTTGCCAACCAAAGCGGGGCGGAATAATCAAGGGCGGATTACCTCCCGGCACCGGGAAGGTGGCCACAAAAAGCTCTATCGGATTATCGATTTTAAACGGAATAAATTTGGAGTGCCCGGGAAAGTGGTCACAATTGAGTATGATCCGTACCGGAACTGCCGAATCTGCTTAATCTCCTATTTGGATGGGGATAAGCGATACATTATTCAACCGGAAGGGTTAAAAGTAGGGGATACTGTAATCGCCGCAGAGGGGGGATTGGATATTAAACCCGGAAATGCGATGAAATTGAAAAATATCCCAGTCGGGACAGTGGTCCACAATGTGGAGTTAAAACCGGGAAAAGGGGGGCAAATTGCCCGGGCGGCTGGGAACTCCTGCCAAATTATGGGGCGGGAAGGGAAATATGTAATTCTCCGGCT
>JBDONQ010000072.1:0-8268 GCA_039831255.1 Campylobacterales bacterium | reverse complement strand
AGCTGGTCCTCATCCAGTTCAAATGTAATCGGGTTGTAGGGCAACTCCACCCGCCGGACCACCGCCCCGGCTAAAATAAAAGCGTAAGAGTGGATTGGGTAGGTGGGGTCTGGGACAATTACACTATCCCCAACATTTGCAACCGCTTGGGCGAAATGGACATACCCCTCTTTACTCCCCATTGTGGCAACCGCCTCACTCTCCGGGTCGAACGAAACATTGTATCGGCGGGCGTACCAGTTGCAAATCGCTTCCCGGAGTCGATAAATGCCTTTACTAATTGAGTACCGGTGGTTTTTCGGTTTTTGGGCGGTCTCTATTAACTTATCCACAATCGGTTTTGGAGTTGGACCGTCGGGGTTCCCCATTGAGAAATCGATAATATCCTCCCCAGCCCGGCGGGCTTGGAGTTTTAAATCGTTTATTACTGCAAAAATGTAGTCTGGTAACCGCTCTATCCGCTCAAAATGGGTATTCATCTCTCTCCTTTTTATTCAACTATTTTCCAATCTCCATCTCCACTGGGGGGACCGGGGATTGGAGTTGGGGAGAGGTGTTGGAGACAGAGGCCCCCGGCTGGGGCAGTGCCCGGGGAGGAGTGGAATGGGGGGCGGGATTAGACCCCTCCCCCTTTGAAATCGAAAATTTTCCAGAGGGTTTGGGTGTTAAACCCCTCCCTCTCCTCCCGTTGGAGGTGGGTGGCATCGGTTCAATCGGGGTAGTTGTAGCTGAGGGAGGCCCCCCCTCCTCTCCGGGATGGAATAGGTAAATTTTCAATCCCCGGCGGATATTGGAGGAAGTGTAAAGGTCTCCCAATCGGAGGTATTTGGTCCCATCGGGGACTTGAATCCGATACTTTCGCCGGAGAAGGGGAACCCGATCCATTTTGATTAACTCCAATTGGGAGTCGTAGTAGGAGATTTCCGGATGCCACCAGTTTCCAGATGGGGAGATAATCTTTAGCACCTCTCCCCCCCGGACTCGGAGCCAGATTCCCCCAATTGGGAGGGGTTTCAACTGGAGCCCTTCCACCATCTCCACTGGGGTCGCCTCTGGGACAATTTGCTTTGAGCAATCGATTGTGTAAAAGTAGTTCTGATATTTTTTAACTGAGAGGACTTTACACCCCCGGGTCTCCATCTCATCGATAAAAGGGATTGGGTCTATCTGCTGGAGGGCCTTCATCTCCAGTTGAATCGAGTAGCCATTGCTCCCCCGGTTTACCAAATGGGGGAAGAAATAGGAGAATCCTATCTGCTTTAAAACATTATAAAGGGTAAAAGTATCAAATTTTGGGTTATTATCCCGGAAGAGGAAAACTGGGTAGATAGTTTTGGGGGTTGGAAGGGGGATTTTTAAAAAACCGTTGGCTTTCAACTTCTCCGCCACCTGCCGAAGGTCGTCCCCGGGAGAGATTAACCGTTGAAGGACCCCTTTATACTGGAGATACTGGGCTGGTCCCAACAATTCCATCGCAATTTTAAGTCCATCCCCCAGTAGAAGAGCCCCAGCTACTCCAATTCCCAGTAAAACCCCTCTCCACCCTCTCATTCAACTACCTTCCCATTTATTTTCAGTTGCCTTCCTTCAATCTGAATCCGGTTTACCCCCCCTTTAAAAAACTCTTTTGAATAGTTTAAATCCCCAAATTGAAGGATAAAATACTCATTTCCAGTTTTAATTGAAAAGTTCCCCTCCCCCAGCCGAAGGGGCTTCTCCGGAGTGAAAACCCCTGCCACCACTCTTCCACTCTCCCGATTCTTTGCTTGAATCCAAACCCGCTTAATTGGCCAAATAATAACTTCCCCATTTCGGACCACCTTTTCCCTTTTTTCTCTACGGTTCTCCTCTCCCGTCCGGTTCTGCTCAATAGTTAAATTAGCTGAGGTAGGAGTTGAAAGATTGGAGCTGGAGAGATTTTGAGCCGATAAATTGGCCGATAGATTGGTGGGCGTTGGAACAAATTGAGTCACATTGTAATCCAATTTCACCACTTTCGGTTTCCGGTCTGGAGGCGGAGGGGCGGTAATTATCCGGCTCTCCTCCCCCCGCTGAAATAAGAAGTAGAGAATTGCCACTACCATCCCGACCCCCCCAATCCAGAGCCATTTTCCCCTCCCCTCCTTCCCAATCTCCTCCTCTTCCCTCTGCTCTCCAGTTAAATCGGGGAGTTGCTCCTTTTCAGGGTTGGCCCTCTCATACTCTTCGATTAAGTCGGAAAAATCCACCTCCGGGTAGTAAGAGCTCATTAATCTAATAAAACCGAAAAATTTTACCCGGGGCATTGAGGCAAACTCTCCCCTTTTCAAGTGCTCCAAGGAGGTGTAGGAGATTTTAGTGGTCCGGTGGAGCTCCTCCAACGGGATTTTCTCTAGAAACTCTTTCCCAGTCACTCTCCTCTTTTCAGCATCCATTTACAATCCTATCTATTAAAATTGCCCCAGCAACAGCTACATTGAGAGAGTCGAAATCCCGGTGCATCTGAACCGCTACTATTTTATCCAACTTTCGTTTCACTTTCCCCGAGAGCCCCTCTCCTTCATTTCCCAAAATTAGTGCCACCCTCTCCATCCGCTGGGCGGGTTCTCCCCCCACCTCAGCCCCAACCAATTGGTACTCCTTCTGTTTAAGTCGGTTTAAAATGTCTGAAATATCTGGGGAGTGGAGAATTGGCATATCTAGCCCCGCCCCAGCACTGGCCCTGATAATCCCTTCCCATTTTAACTCTTTAATCCCTGTAATTACCAACAGGTCCACCCCTAAACTGTAGCAGGTTCTGGTCAGAGAGCCAATATTTCCAACATCGGTAACCCGGTCCAGTACCACAATCCAATTTCCCTCCAATCGGGGGTTTGGAGGGGAAAACTCTATCCGGGCTAAAAAGCCTTGATGGTTCCGGTTCCGGCTCAACCGCTGGGCCTCCCTATTCTCAATAAATCGGACTTTAAACCGCCGGAACCGCTTCAATTCCCGGTCGGAAATCCTCTTCCCAATTAAAATCTCCTTCACCAACTCCGGATGGCGTATCACCAGATACTCCACCACCCGTTTTCCAAAAACTATTAACTCCATTGAAACCCCCTCACAGCAGATGTCCCAACTTCTCCTTTTTCGTTTGGAGGTAGTAACGATTGTGGAGATTTGGGGGGATTTTAATTGGGACCCGTTCCACCACCTCTACCCTTTTTAAACTGAAGAGCTTTTTGGGGTTGTTTGTCAAAATTTTGACCTTTTTAATATTAAAATAGGCTAAAATCTCCTCCACAATTGAGAAATCCCGAAGGTCCGCCTCAAAGCCCAGTTGATGATTTGCCTCCACAGTATCGGCCCCTCTATCTTGGAGGGCGTAGGCGTTTATTTTATTGAAGAGCCCAATCCCCCTCCCCTCCTGCCGAAGGTAGATTAACAGCCCCCCTTCCCGGTTTATCAGCTCCAGAGCCCGGTGGAGTTGTTCTCCACAATCGCATCGAAGACTTCCAAAGGTATCCCCGGTTAAACATTCGGAGTGGATTCGGAGGAGGGGAACTTCTGGAAGTGGATAGGTGAAAAGGATTAAATGCTCCTTCTCCCCCTCCTTTACTGAAAAGGTTTTAAAAAAACCAAATTTTGTCGGCAAATTGGCAACTTCGGAGATGAACAACCGGACTCCTTTTTTGGTAAAATTATAATCAATTTTTCAAGTCCCAACCTTAATTTAAGGGGAATCCAGCGGTGGAGTGGAAGGGGATTTTTCCCGCCTGCTCTCCCACTGGTTAGATAATAGAAAGGGCTTAGATGCATTTTTTATCATTGGAAGA
Source organism: Campylobacterales bacterium (assembly GCA_039831255.1). Classification (GTDB taxonomy): domain Bacteria; phylum Campylobacterota; class Campylobacteria; order Campylobacterales; family Nautiliaceae; genus PUXY01. The sequence continues at coordinate 4,471 of JBDONQ010000072.1, read as the reverse complement.
TGTCTCAAAAGAGGAGATTAGGGAGATAATTGAGTTGGGGTTTCAGCTGAAAGAAGAGCGGAGTCGGAGAATTTTTAAACCCTACCTTCCCCGGCGGTTGTTGGGGATGATTTTTGAAAAATCCTCGACCCGGACAAGGGTCTCCTTTGAAGTGGGAATTAAAGAATTGGGGGGGGATGCTCTCTTTTTGAGTAGCCGGGATATCCAGTTGGGCCGGGGGGAACCATTGAAAGACACCGCCCGGGTTTTGAGTCGGTTTTTGGATTTTGTAATGATTAGGACCTATGGCCACGATCGATTGGAGGAGTTTGCAAAATATAGCTCAATACCGGTCATAAACGGGTTAACGGACCTTTGTCACCCGGTCCAGTTGTTGGCCGATTTAATGACGATGATTGAATACCGGAAATTTAACTGGGAAAAGCCCGGCGAAACTAGAGTCGCCTACTTGGGGGATGGGAACAATATTGCCAATAGTTGGACTATTTTAGCTGGGAAATTGGGGTTTGAGCTCCGGATTGCCACCCCCCCCGCTTACCAAATTCCGGAGGAGATTCGCCGGAAAGGGGAGGCGTTGGCCCGGGAGAGTGGGGCAAAGCTGATCTTTACAGAAGACCCCCGGAAAGCGGTGGAAGGGGTAGATGTGGTCACAACCGATACTTGGGTCAGTATGGGGCAAGAGGGGGAGAAGGAGAAGCGGGCAAAAGTGTTACGCCCCTATCAGGTGAATCGGGAGTTGATGAAATTGGCAAAACCGGACGTAATTTTCCTCCACTGCCTTCCAGCTTACCGGGGGTATGAGGTTACAGAAGAGGTTTTTGAACAGTTTACAGATGTTATTTTTGATGAGGCTGAAAATCGACTCCACGCCCAGAAAGGATTGATGGTTTGGATAGGAAACCGAAAGTGGAAATAGTAGAGAATGTGCCAGTAGTAGAGTGCAAAGTCCAACTGCCGGAGGGGGAGCACGACCTAATTATCTTTAAACTCCCCAACGGGGAGGAGAGGGTTGGGTTGAAAGAGGAGGAGTATTTCAAATTGATGAATACACTGGAGGAGGTTCTCCGGGAGAATTTTAACTACCGGTTGGAGCAGGAGATTATTAAAACATTCCCAATCGATTTTGAAGATGTAAAAAGTGTCGTTTTAAAAAAGTTGGAGGAGAATCAGGAGTTATCGGTTGAGGAGGCGGTTGCCCAAGTGAAACGGGACCACCCCAACCTTTTCCACGAAGAACAGGAGATAAAATTTTTAAATAAAATGTTTGAGAAGATAGAAGAGGACCTGTTTGAAAAGTAGAAAGGTCCCCTACTCCACCGTTACACTTTTTGCCAGATTTCGAGGCATATCCACATCATTTCCCAATCTAATTGCCACCTCCATCGCCAGAAGTTGGACCACCACCATCATTTGAAAAAACTCCTCCATCGGGTGTTCCCCCGAGAAGATTGGAAGGTAGTCGTCGGTGAATTCTATTGGCTCGGAACAGATTGTTAAAATTGTCGCATCCCGGGCACTCAACTCTTCAATGTTGGATTTGGTCTTCTCAAAGAGGAGGAGCCGGCTCAATAACGCAATTGTAAAAAGCTCCGGGTCTGCCAATGCAATTGGACCATGTTTCATCTCCCCCGCTGGGTACCCCTCTGCGTGGAGATAACTAATCTCTTTTAATTTTAACGCTCCCTCCAATGCCAACGGGTAGAAAATGTCCCGGCCAATGAAAAAGAAGCCGTGGCCGTGGAGATACCGCTTTGAGAGCCGTTTAATTCGGTCGTGGAGGTGGAGGGCCAACCGGGTTTTTTGGATTGCTTTATAGAAGAAAGGGACCTCCCCCTCCTTCCCTCCGAGGAAAGTGGCCAGAGCCCAGAGGGCCAGTACCTGATTTGCAAAAGCTTTTGTGGAGGCAACCCCTTTCTCAATCCCAGCCCGGAGGAGGATTGTCCGGTCCGCTTCCCGGACAATTGAGGAGTTATCCACATTACAGAGGGCCAGAGTCTTCAACCCCTGCCGGTTGGCCATTTTCAATGTCTCCAGGGTGTCGGCAGTCTCCCCGCTCTGGGAGATTACTAAAAAGAGCCCTTTTTTAGAGAGGACCGGGTTCCGGTACCGAAGCTCCGACGCCACCTCCACATTTACTGGAATTTGGGCGTACCGTTCGAGGAGATATTTCCCCACCAATCCAGCGTGGTAACTGGTCCCACAGGCGCTAATTGTAATTGAGTCGATTTCCTCCCAAAACTGGGGCTCAATCTCTGGGAACTGAATCCGCTCCCGGTCCACTCTCCCCAGTAAAAACTCCTCCATTACCCGGGGCTGTTCATAAATCTCCTTCTCCATAAAAAACCGGAACCCCTCCTTTTGGGCGGAGCTTTTATTGGTGGGGAGGGGTTTAAAATGGGGCTCAATAGGGATTCCCTCCCGGAAGAGGTGAATCTGGGTATCAACCCATCCCCACTCCTGATCTTCCAGATAGACCCCCTTTTCCCCCCGGCCAATTAACGGGGTATCGGAGGAGGCGAATAGGAACTGCTCCTGGTTTTGGACCAGAATCAATGGGGACCCCTTCTTTGCAAAGTAGATTTTATCCGGCTCTTTCTCCGAAATTAATAAAATTGCATAGGCCCCCTCCAACCGGTCAATTGTCTGCCGAAACGCCTCCCCCCCTCTCCCCTCCTCCCAGTAGTGCTCAAAGAGCCGAACTATCACCTCAGTATCAGTCTCCGATAGAAATTGGATATTCTCCCGCTCCAACTCCCGGCGGAGCTCCCGATAATTCTCGATAATTCCGTTGTGGACCACCGCTGCAAACTCCCCGGTATGGGGGTGGGCATTTATTTCTGTCGGTTTCCCATGGGTTGCCCACCGGGTGTGGCCAATCCCCACCTCCACCTCCCCCCACTGGAGTTGTTCCACTTTTTGAACTAAGTTGAAGAGCTTTCCAACCGCTTTTACAACCCGTAATTCCCCATTATCGATTACCCCAATTCCTGCACTATCGTATCCCCGATACTCCAACTCCCGAAGGCCCTCTATTAAAAAATCGACTAAATTAGGGACCCTTTTGCCCCCTACAATTCCACACATTCCTCATCCTCCTTTCTCAACTCCCGGAAAATTGTCTCAATTAAACTCTTTGCCAACAGCCGATTGGAGTTAATTGTCAATAGATTTGGGTAGTGGGAGTAGAGCGATTCCTCAAAATCGGAGCCGGTCAATGCAATCACTTTTACATCCCGATTGAGTCGGCGGATATTGTCCAGTAGAAGGTGGGTATGCTCCTCATTTTGGGTAGTGATAATTACAGCCTTCGCCCGGTCAAGGGAGACCCCCCGGAGGAGATGGGCATCGGCCCCATTTCCAAAGATTACATTGTCCCCATTCTTCAACCCCTCCTCCACCAAATCCAACTGTTTTTCAATTGCGATGTAGTTAACCCCTTTCTCTGTTAATCTCCGGGCAACCGACTGGCCAATTTTGTCATATCCAATAATTATAATGTGTCCCTCCACCTCAGCGGGGGTAAAATTGTAGAACTCCCGGGGATTCCGGTCTGTAAATGCGAAAAAATCTGCAATTTTATAGATATTGTTCAAAATAAGGGGGGTTAAAATCATTGAGATAACCCCTGATATCATTAACGGCTCCAGTATCTCCATTGGGGCCAGCCTATTCTCAGCCAACAACGAAAAAATTACAAAGGCAAACTCCCCAATTTGGGAGAGGGCAAAAGCAGACTTTAAAGAGACCCGGTGGGGGACCTTTCCCAGCCGGAGAAGGCTGTAGATTAAAAAGATTTTCCCCCCAATCACCCCGGCGGTGACCAGTAAAATTTGGACCCAGTGGGAGATTAAAAATTGGAAATGGATGTTAAATCCGACTGAAATAAAGAAAATTCCCAACAGCAAATCCCGGAACGGAATTAGGTCCGCCTCAATCTGGGATCGGTAGGGGGTTTCACTTAAAACCATTCCCCCCAAAAAGGCCCCCAGTGTGTAACTGAGTCCAAAAAGGTGTGCCACCAATGCGGTAGTCAATGCTACCACTAAAATTGCAATCATAAAAATCTCATCGGACCGGCTTTTAATTGCCAGCCCAATTAATGGGGGGGCCAAATATTTTCCGTACAAAAATGTGAAAAGCCCCAATCCCAAAAATCCAATTGCCGACTTAATTAAAATATGCAATAAAAGATGGGTGTTCTGATTTGAGAGAATTGAAATTGCGATTAACAGTGGAATTACTGCCAAATCTTGAAATAGTAAAATCCCCATTACCACTTGTCCGTAAGGTTTCCCAATCTCCCGTTTCTCATTTAAAATCTTTAAAACAATTGCGGTGGAGCTGAGGGCTATCGCCCCCCCAATAATTGGGGCCACCTTCAATGGGAGGGTAGTGGCCACTGCTAAAATGGCTCCAAAAAAAAGGCCCACTCCGGCCATCTCCAAGGTTCCAAACAGGAACACCTCCCGCT
>JBDONQ010000131.1:0-2327 GCA_039831255.1 Campylobacterales bacterium | reverse complement strand
GAAAAAGTGTTGGTACTGGAAAAGGCGGATAATCACTCCGATATGATTCGGAAATTTTACAAGCCCGGAAAGCGGGTCGATAAAGATTGGCAGGGGAAAAAGTTCGAATTTATTGGGAATGTGACCTTTGAAGAGTGCTCGAAAGAGGAGTTTTTAGAGCAAATGGACAAAAAGATTGAGGAAGCGGGGGTCCGGGATAAATTTCTCTACAATCACCATGTCTACGCAGTGCATAAGAATAGTGAAGGCCTCTTTGAGGTGGGGGTTGACCACGAACGGGGGGTAATTGTTGCTAGAAAGACAATTATTGCAATTGGACGGATGGGGAAACCCAACAAACCCAGCTACAAATTCCCTCCAAAAATTCGGCCCCGGCTCAATTTTAATCTGGATAAAGTGCAACCAGGGGAGAAAGTGCTAGTTGTAGGGGGGGGAGATACCGCTGGGGAGTACGCCTACGGATTGGTGGATATGGGGATTGGGTGCAATGTAACTCTCAACTACCGACGGCCGGAGATTGTTCGGATGAACCCAATCAATAAAGAAACTGTCCTAAAATATGCAGAAGAGGGGAAATTGAAATTGAAATTGGGGGTAGATATTGAGAGCGTAGAGCCATATGAAGTGGAAGGGGTGACCCCTCCAAAGGTGAAAGTGAATTATAAAGATGGAACCTACGATATTTTCGACCGGGTTATCTATGCGTTGGGGGGGACAAGCCCTGTCGATTTCTTGAAAAATAGTGGAATTGAATTGAATCAGTGGGGAGAGCCGATTTACAACCCTGAAACAATGGAGACCAATGTTCCGGGGCTCTACACAATTGGGGATGTGGTCACAAGCCAAGGGAGTATTGCACTGGCCTTTAACCACGCCTTTCTGGCAGTGCAAGATATTGCGAAGAAATTAAAAGAGGGAAAGTAGATGATTGAGCGGATTGAAACCCGCTACGCCCCTCAGGCAATTGGCCCATACTCCCAAGCGGTAAAAATTGGGAATTTAATTTTTACATCGGGACAGATTGCCCTAACCCCTGACGGCAGTGAAAAAGTTTTAAAAATGGATGTGGCCCACCAAACCCTCCAAGTCTGTCGGAATCTCCAAAAGGTGTTGGAGGCCTCCGGGGCCTCACTAAAAAGTGTCGTAAAGACCACAATCTATTTAACCGATATTAACGATTTTGGAATTGTGAACAAAGTTTACGAAAAGTTTTTCTCACATAAACCGGCCCGGAGTACTGTTGCTGTAAAAGAGCTTCCAAAAGGGGCAAAGGTGGAGATTGAGTGTATCGCCGTTGTGGAGTAGCCGGTGGGGTTAATCCTCTCAATTGAGAGCAGTTGCGACGATACCGGGGTTGGAATTACCCGGGTGGAGGACCGGGCCCTCCTCTTACACCGGAAAATCTCCCAAGAGGGGGCCCACTCCAAGTATGGGGGGGTTGTCCCGGAGTTGGCCAGTCGGCTTCACGCCACCGCTTTCCCAAAATTGATTGAAGAGTGCCGGCCTTACTTTCCGGAGTTGGTAGGGGTGGCGGTGACCAATCGGCCCGGATTGGCAGTTACTCTCCAGCAGGGGGCGATTGTAGCCCAAGCCCTCGGAATTGGGTTAGGGGTTCCAATAATTCCAGTGGACCATCTAGTAGCCCATATCTACTCCCTCTTTATTGAAAAAGAAGAGGTTAAACCGGTGTTGGTCCTGTTAGTTAGTGGGGGCCACACAAAACTCCTCTGGTTCAACGGGATTGGGGAGATTTGCGAGCTCTCTTCCACACTGGACGATTCAGTCGGGGAGGCCTTTGATAAAGTGGCAAAGATGTTGGGGGCGGGATATCCAGGGGGACCGGTGGTTGAGGAATTGGCCCGGAAAGGGGGGAGGGATTTGGGGTTTCCCCTCCCATTAAACCGCCGGGATCGGCTGGATTTCAGTTTTTCCGGTTTAAAAAATGCAGTTCGATTGGCGATTGAGAAAGGGGAGGGGGCTCCAGCCGATATCGCCTACTCCTTCCAAAAACGGGCAATTGACCATCTGCTCCAAAAATTGGAGATAGCAATTCAGTTGACGAGCCCCCAATTTGTGGGGGTTGTTGGGGGAGTAAGTGCCAATAAGCTCCTCCGGGAGAGGGTTGGGGAGCTTGGGAAAAGATACCGATTTACCCCCCTCTACCCAGAATTGAAATGGTGCAGTGATAATGGTGCAATGGTGGGGAGGGCTGGAATTCCACTACTGGAGCGGGGGGATGTGGTATCCCCAACCCAGTTAAAAGTTTACCCCCGGACATCTTTTCCAAAATGCTCCTTTCTTCGAAAAAACTTTCCCAGTAAAAATTA
>JBDONQ010000049.1:0-2331 GCA_039831255.1 Campylobacterales bacterium | reverse complement strand
GAGTTAATATTGATTACCGCGGGAATGACGGGAAGTTAGGCCCCCGGCGGTAACTCTGACGGGGTTAAGCTTAGGTTAGCCAGTCATCTACAAATCAACGGGGAAGTTCCCTATAACTTAATTAAAGTTTAGAGGAAACAGCTCGCTTCAATTCAATTCAAAAAAAGTCAAAAAAGCGGGGTTAGCACTTCACTTCTACCTTAAACCTTCCCTATTCCAATCTAAAATCAACTTTTTTAGTAATTAAAAAAGCGAGTTTTCTTCTCTCATAAGTTATCTAACACCCTTTCCAAAGCTATTTTTATATGAAAAGTAAAGAGGTAAGTTTTTAAAATTGTAAAACTACAAAGATTCTCCACCCTTTAACTGTTAAATTGCGAGGAATATTAAACGATTAATAATCACCTTTCTAGCTTTTGGCGGTTGGATTATAATTGAAAATCTTCCCCTAAATAACTTTTTCGGACCTCCCGGTTTTTGACAATCTCCGCCGGAGTTCCATTGGTTAAAATCTCTCCATTTCTGAGGACATATCCCCTATCGCAAATGGAGAGGGTTTCCCGAACATTGTGATCAGTAATTACAACCCCAATTCCTCTATCCTTTAAAAACCGGATTATCCCTTTTATCTCAGTCACATTCCGGGGGTCAATTCCGGCAAAAGGTTCATCTAAAAAGAGAAACCGGGGGTTTGGCACAAGGGCCCGGGCTATCTCCACCCGTCTCCTCTCCCCCCCACTCAACTGTCCTCCCCGGCGTTCCCGGATTGGTTCAATATTGAACTGTTCCAGTAACAGCTCTACAATCCGTTCCTGCTCTTTCCGGTTCCGGTAGTGGTATTCGGCAATAATTTTTAAATTCTCCTCTACGCTTAAATCCCGGAAAATGGAGTTCTCTTGGGGAAGATATCCAATCCCTTTCCGGGCCCGTTTGTGGAGGGGGAGGGGGGTAATATCCTCCCCATCCAACTCTACCCGCCCTCCGTCGGGGGGGAGGAGCCCGCAAATCATATAAAAAGTGGTTGTCTTTCCCGCCCCGTTGGGCCCCAATACTCCAACAATCTCCCCGGTGGAGACCTCCAGAGAGACCCCTTTAATAATTATCTCCTTTTTAAAACTCTTCCGTAAATTGAGGGCTCTTAAAATAGACATTTAACCCTCCTCCTCTCCCCCTCTGGCTCTATCTCCACCACTCCAACTGGGAACCCAAACTCCTCTAAAATCGATTTTAACCCCTCCCCCCACTCCAAAAAGTGGAACCCTTCCCGTTCCAACTCTTCTAACAACCCTAACTTCAAAAAGTAGTCCACCCCCTTTTGGTAGAGGTCGTAGTGGTAAATGGGGGGAATCCCGTTATAAATATTTTGAATTGAGAAAGTGGGGGAGGTAATTGGTTCGTCTACCCCTATCAACTTTCCAAATTCTTGGACAAGTCGGGTTTTCCCAGCCCCCAGCGGACCGGTCAATATAAAAACCCTCTTTCCACTCTCCAAAAGGGCCTCCCCAACCCTCCTCAGCTCCTCCGGCCTCTCCACTAAAAACTCCCGAACCTCCATCTCTCTCCTCCTCTTCAAACTTTCCAATTTTTCAATTTTATCGGAACCTCCAATTGAGAAAGATACAATATCAAAATTGAAAATTTTAGAAGCTTCAAAGGAGGTGGTGTGAAGCGATTGAGAGGGATGGAGGATATTTGGCCGGGGGGAAAGTTGGAGAGTCAAAAGTTTTTAAAATTATGGGACATCTGCCGAGAAGTGGCGGAGCAGTATCGATTCCAGTATGTGGAAACCCCAGTATTGGAGGAGACAGCCCTTTTTAAACGGAGCGTCGGGGAGAGTAGCGACATTGTAAACAAAGAGATGTATAACTTTATTGATAAAGGGGGCCGGGATATCTGTCTCCGACCCGAGGGGACCGCTGGGGTGGTCCGGGCCTTTATTCAGCAAAAGTTGGACCGGCAACCGAAGGTATATCGGTATTGGTATTTTGGACCAATGTTCCGGTATGAACGGCCCCAAAAGGGGCGGTATCGGGAGTTTCACCAGTTTGGGGTAGAGAGTTTTGGGGAGAGTTCGATTTGGGAGGATGTCCAACTGATAGAGATGGCCCACCAAATTTTTACCCGGCTGGGGATTGGAACCCTACTGAAATTGAACTGGCTCGGGTGTCCAGAGTGTGCCCCCCAATACCGGGAGAGATTGGTGGAGTTTTTGGAAGCCCACCGGGGGGAGCTGTGCGAGGATTGCCAACGGCGGATTGAGACAAACCCAATCCGGACACTGGATTGTAAAGAGGAGAGGTGTCAACAGATTTTGGTCAACGGCCCAAAACT
>JBDONQ010000034.1:0-8299 GCA_039831255.1 Campylobacterales bacterium | reverse complement strand
ATCTTTACCTCCTTTTTAAAATGAATTGTATAATAGTTTCAATTCACTGATAAAGGGAGAGTTTGATAGTAAAAGGGGTGGTCAGTTATGACGGGAGTCGGTTTTTTGGGATGCAACGGCAGTCGGGAGTTCCCACTGTGGAGGGAGCGATTTTGGCAGTTCTCTCCCGGTTGGGGATAGAGAGTGGGCTGGAGTATGCCGGTCGAACCGACCGGGGAGTCCACGGATTAAATCAGGTGGTCTCATTCCAAATCCCCCAATTCTGGAGGGGGGAGCTTTCAAAACTTCAGCGGGAGTTGAATCGACTCCTCTTCCCTTCAATACAATTCAAAAAGTTGGAAATAGCCCCCCCAAATTTCCATCCCCGGCACTGGGCTTTAAAAAGGTCTTATCGATATCTATTCCGGACCAATTTCTCTCCTTTCTGGGCTAACTACTCCTACACCCCTCCAGAGTCGCTAAATCTCCAACTGTTAAATCGGGGGGCCCAACTCTTCATTGGAGAGCATAACTTCTACCTCTTCTCCAAACGGGGCTCCAACCCCCGGAGTTACATTCGAAAAATTTACACCGCCCACTTTTTCCCCTACCGGAGGGGTTTAGTAGTTTTCCGAATTGTTGGGAATGGATTCCTCCGGGCCCAAGTCCGATTAATTGTTGGGGCTCTACTGGAGTTGAACCGGGGGGGGTTAACCTTCTCCCAAATCCGGGAACAGTTGGCCGGAGACCGGCTCCACTTCTCCACCCCCGCCCCCCCGGCTGGCCTTTATCTGGAGCGGGTTTGGTACCCCCTCTAATTTAAAAGTGGGTATAATCGGCACCGAACCAGTTGAGAGAGATGGAGAGGAGATGGGCAGATTTAAATCTTTCCACAAATTGAAACTCTTTTGGGAGCGACTCTGGTCTATTTTAACCCCAGAGGACCGCCGTTTCTTCCTCTGGTTAACCCTCTTTTCAATGGTAGTTTCGGTAATTGAAGCGGGGGGCATCGGGGTGATAATGCCATTTATCGGAATTGCTACCAATTTTGAGAATATTTTCCAATATTCAATTTTGGGGGACCTTTATAAACTTCTCCACTTTCAAAGCCTTTTCCCATTTATAATTTTTACTGGGGTCTTATTAATCCTTTTCTTTTTAATCCGGGGGGGATTAAATCTACTCTTCTACTACTTGGTGGCCCGATTTGCCTATGGCCGGTATCATAAAATTGCCTATCGACTTTTTGAAAATTTTATTGGGATGAAGTACCAAGATTTTATCTCAAAGAAGAGTAGCGATGTTGTAAAAATTATCACTACAGAGGCCTACTATTCAACAATTTTACTGAGTCAGTTTATGCAATTGCTAAGCGAGCTGTTGGTAGCCCTTCTAATTTACTCTTTCCTCCTCTGGGTCAACTGGAAAATGACCCTCCTCCTCACCCTCTTTTTGGGGATAAATATCTATTTAATGCGTCGGACAATCTCTGTAAAAATCCGGGAGAGGGGGGCCGAGCGGGAGAGACTCCAGCGGGACTTTTTTGAGTTAATCAACTCCTCTTTTGGAAATTTTAAAATGATTAAATTGAAAGGGAATGAAGGGGAGTTGTTGAATGAATTTGAACGGGCCAGTTTTGGGATGGCCCGGGCCAATATCTCCCATTCCTACTTAATCGAATTTCCGAGGATTTTTTTGGAGACATTGGGATTTTCGATTGTAGTTTTAATAATCCTCTACTTAATTTTAAAGTATCACCGGGATATCACCCCCGACCTTCCAATTCTCTCGATTTTTGTGCTGGGGCTCTACCGACTCCTCCCTAGTGTAAACCGGATTTACCGGAGTTTCAACCACATTCTCTTCTACCTCCCCTCTCTGGAAGTGGTCCACAACAATTTAATTTACGAACCGGAGGAGTTGGGGGAGGAGCCACTCCAATTTGAGAAGCAGATTGAGATTCAGAATCTCCATTTCCATTTTGAGGAGGGAAAACCTATTTTAAAAGGGGTAAATTTGCAAATTAAAAAAGGGGAAAAAATTGGAATTGTAGGGGAGAGTGGGAGTGGGAAATCTACCCTTTTGGACTTGATAGTGGGCCTCTACAAACCGGTAAAAGGGGAAATTTTGGTGGATGGGGTTCCAATTTCATCGGAAAATGTAAAAAATTGGCGTCGAAAAATTGGATATATTCCCCAAAATATTTACTTAGTGGAAGGGACAATTGCTGAAAATGTTGCCTTTGGGGAGGAGATAGACCCGGACCGGGTGAAGCGGGCATTGGAGATGGCCAATTTGTTAGAGTTTTTAGAAAAGCACCATCAAGGGATTGAGACCCGGGTGGGAGAGAATGGGGTGAAATTGAGTGGAGGGCAGAAACAGCGGGTGGCAATAGCCCGGGCTCTCTATAACGACCCAGAGATTTTGGTGTTGGATGAGGCCACCTCGGCACTGGACCAAGAGACGGAGCGGAAAATTATGGATGAGATTTACCGGGTTGGGGAGAATAGAACCTTAATAATTGTCGCCCACCGGCTCTCCACACTGGACCGGTGTAGTCGGGTGGTAAAATTGAAAGGTGGAAAAATTGTAGAGGAGGAGTAGGTGAAAGGGATAATTTTAGCCGGAGGAAGTGGAACTAGACTCTACCCAATTACAAAAGGGATTAGTAAACAGCTCCTTCCAATTTATGATAAACCAATGATTTACTACCCCCTTTCGGTCCTAATGTTGGCTGGGATTCGGGAGATTTTGGTAATCACCAACCCGGAGTATATAGAGAATTATCGGGCTCTGTTGGGGGATGGGAGCCAATGGGGAATCTCCCTCTCCTACGCCCCACAGCCGAAGCCAAGGGGATTGGCGGAAGCGTTGATAATTGGAGAAGAGTTTTTAAATGGGGATTCGGTCTGTTTAGTGTTGGGGGATAATATCTTCTACGGAAGTGGGTTCACTGGGCTCCTCCGGAAGTCAAGGCGGATTGTAGAAGAGGAGAACCAGGCGGTGATTTTTGGGTACTATGTCCAAAATCCGGAAGCGTACGGGGTTGTGGAGTTTGACCGGAAGGGAAGAGTAACCCGGCTGGTGGAGAAGCCGACGGTCCCAAAGAGCCATTACGCAGTGGTGGGGCTCTACTTCTACCCTCCAGACGCCCCGGAGAAAGGGAAAAAAGTAACCCCCAGCTGGAGGGGAGAGTTGGAAATCACCTCTGTAAACCAGCTCTATTTGGAGGAGGGACGGTTAAAGGCAAAATTGATTGGCCGGGGATTCGCTTGGCTGGACACCGGAACCCACGAAAATTTAATTGAAGCTGGGATGTTTGTCCGGACAATAGAGAAACGGCAGGGGTTAAAAATCGCTTGTCTGGAGGAGATTGCCTACCTTCAAAACTGGATTACCCGGGAACAATTATTGAAAATTGGAAAAGAGTTGCGGAAGAGTGGGTATGGGGAATATCTGCTAAAAATTGCGGAAGAGGAGGCCTGGGATGGGAAAACTGCGAAAAATTGAGACCGGATTGGAGGGGGTCTATATTCTGGAACCAACAGTTTTTAAAGACCATCGGGGGTACTTTTTAGAGAGCTACTCAAAACGGGATTACGGGGAGTTGGGGCTGGAGCTGGAGTTTGTCCAAGATAATCACTCTTTTAGCCGGGAAGCAGGGGTTTTGAGGGGGCTCCACTACCAAAAAGAGCCAATGGCCCAGACAAAAGTGGTCCGGGTTGTCAGTGGAGCAATTTTGGATGTAGTTGTGGATATCCGGAAAGGGAGCCCCACCTTTGGAAAATGGATTAGTGCAATTTTAACCGGGGACAATTTCCGGCAAATTGTGGTCCCAAAAGGGTTCGCCCACGGGATTTTAACTTTAGTCCCCAATACCCATCTCCTCTACAAAGTGGACCAGTTCTACTCTCCGAAGCACGACCGGGCAATCCGGTGGAATGATCCGGAGTTAGGAATTGAGTGGAATTGGGAAAATCCTATTTTGTCGGAAAAAGATCGGAACGCTCCACTGTTAAAAGAGGCAGATATTAACTTTTATTACAAAGGATAGCCGATGAGTAGTGGGGGGAAACAGATTTTAGTCACCGGAGCCGGGGGGTATGTGGGGACAGTCTTAATTCCAAAACTACTGGAGAGGGGGTATCGGGTAAAAGGGGTGGATAGGTACTTTTTTGGGAGGCGGTTGCCGGAGCATTCCAATTTAAAACTGATTCAAGAAGATACCCGCCGGCTTAAACTGGAGCATTTTGCTGAAGTGGATGGGGTAATAGATTTGGTCGCAATCTCCAACGATCCAGCGGGGGAGCGGTTCCGGGAGGTGACATGGCAAGTTAACTATTTAAGCCGGGTCCAGACCGCCCAGTTGGCAAAATTGGCCGGAGTAGAACGGTATATCCTCCCTTCCAGTTGCAGTATTTATGGATTTCAACCGGAGATTGTAGATGAGGAGTCCCCAATTAATCCGTTAACCACCTATGCAAAGGCCAACCGTCGGGCAGAGAAAGGGGTTTTGGAGTTGGGGGATTCCAATTTTGTGGTAACTGTAATTCGGCAGGCGACCCTCTTTGGGTACTCCCCCCGGATGAGATTCGATTTGGCGATAAATGGGATGACTTACGGGGCGTGGAAATTTGGAAAATTGCCGTTAATGCGGGATGGAACCCAGTACCGGCCAATGCTCCACGTCCAGGATACCACTGATTTAATGATTCGGCTCTTGGAGGCTCCGGCTGAGATAATAAATCGGGAGATTTTTAACGTTGGGGGAAATCGGCTAAATTATCAAATTGGGGAGTTGGGGAAAATTGTTGCAAAAGTGGTGGAGGAGACAACCGGTCGAAAAGTGGAGATTGAATGGTATGGGGATCCGGATAAGCGAAGTTATCTGGTCAGTTTTGGAAAAATAAAAGAGAGGCTGGGATGGGAACCGAAATGGGGGGCTGAGGAGGGGGTTCGAGAGATTGTAGAGAAATTGGAGGAGGGGGTGTTGGACCGGACTCCCGATACAATTACACTGGAGTGGTACCAACTGTTGACAAAGTGGCACCGAATTGTAAAAGAGGTTGAGATGTATCAGGGAATTCTGGAAATTTGAATTTAGAGCTCTTTTGGAATTTATAAATGGAAGGAGGGATTGGGATGGAAAAGGAGAGGAACGGAAAGAAGGGCCCAATTGGAAGGCTCAATTGGAAAGGGTGGGGGATTGGGGACCAATTTTAGCGGGCTAGTTTGAAGGGGACCGATTTTAGAGGGAGGGTTGGGGGGAAGAGGAGAAAAGTAAACAGAATAGGGGAAGTGGGGTTTAAATTGGGGGGCCCGGGAAGCGATAAAAAGGGGAGCAAAACTATTACTGATAATGGACCGGGATAGCCGAGTTGAAGAGGGGGGGTAGAGCGGTTGATAGGGTGTTTTAAAAGGGAGGGGAGAGGGAACCGGGCAATTCTCTCCCCATTCCATTACATATTAGCCAATAGACCGGTTTGCGACTCTTCAAAAGGGGGGAGAGAAGGTCTTTTATGACTTCCGGAAATCTGTCGAGGTGGAGTCTTTGAATTGAGGTGAAGGGATTCCGGGAAGAGTTTTTTATTAATATCGGGGATATTGAGGTCTTCCTCCGACTCCAGAAGAGGGGATATAAAATTAAAGTGTATCCTCCTGTTAGGCTTTTTACAATATCGGAAAAAATAAGGAGGTAAAATTGCCCTGGAATAAGTTGGCAACTCCCCAGTACCGCCTAATCTGGGAATATTATCGAATTAAAAATAGGGTTAGAATGGTCTTTTTCAATTTAACTCCCCTTTCCCAAAAACTTCCCCTGTTAAAATCACTGGTTTGTGGATATGATTTTTTTAACCCTTTATAAAGGGAGTTTCCGAAGGAATATTTTTTCAAAGGGGAAAGCAATTTGGGGGATTTGGGATTTTATCCGGGGAAGATGTCAAAAACTAAGTTAAAAGGAGGAAAATGAGTTCCGTATTAATCCTCGGAAGCAATGGGCAGTTGGGGTCCGACTTAGTGGAAGTGCTAGGGCAAAAGGAGCAAATAGAGGTAATTCCTTTCACCCGGAGGGAGTTTGAAGTGGGGCGTGATTCTCTCTCCTCCCTTCCAAAGGTGGATTATTTAATCAATTGTATCGCTTTCCACAATGTGGATTTGGCCGAGGAGAGAGCAGAGGAGAATTTTTTAATCAATTCCGCCTTCGTCCATCAACTGGCCCGGTGGGCATCCGAGAATCGGACAATTTTAATCCATATCTCCACCGATTACATTTTTGACGGGGGCAGCCGGGACCCATACACTGAAACCTCCCCTCCAAACCCAATCAATATTTACGGAGTCTCCAAAATGGCTGGGGAGTTGGGAATTAAAAATTTTACCAACCGATACTTCATTTTTCGGGTCTCTTCCCTATTTGGGATTGGGGGAGTTGAAAAGAGGAAAAATTTCGTTGAAACGATGCTCCACTATGGCCGGGAGTTGGGAAAATTGAAAGTAGTGGATGACCAGTGGATGGTCCCAACCCACACGTTGGATGTGGCGAAAGGGATTGGGTACTTTATTGAAAATCGGATAGATGAGTTTGGGGTTTACAATCTGGTAAATGATGGGTATGCCAGTTGGTACCAATTTGCAGTGGAGATTTTCAAAGAGGCTGGAATGGAGGTGGAGATGGAACCAATTAGTTGGAGGGAGTATTGGAGAAAGGCAAATCGGCCCCAATACAGCGTATTGGACAATCGAAAAATTGGGAAATTTTTGAAATTACCCCATTGGCGGGAGGCTCTCCGGGAGTACTTCCGACGGCGGAAATTGAAATTTGGAGGGAAGTAATGGAGGGAAAAAAGGGGGGGAAGGGGAGAAAGGAGATTTTTCCAAAAGTCTACTTAATTCTACTGAACTACAACGGGTGGGCCGATACAATAGAGGCGTTGGAGGGGCTCTGCCGGCAAGACTATCCCAATTTTCAAATTGTGATAGTGGACAACAACTCCTCCGATAACTCTCTGGAGTACCTTCAAAAGTGGGCCCGGGGAGAGTTGGAGTTGTGGTTGTCCTCTCAAAATCCCCTCCGGAAACAGACTTTCCCCCCTATTCCAAAACCGGTGCCGTATCAACTTTTAACAGAAGAAGAGCTTTTTTTGGAGGGGGAAGGGGAGAGATTTTTCGAAGGGGAGAGGGGTAGTTTTTCAATCAATAGGCAAATATCCGGAGTAAGTCGGGAAAAAGGGGAGCAAAATTTCCCTCCATTAAAAAATCCAGTAATTTTTATCGCCAGTCGGGAAAATCGAGGGTTCGCAGGAGGAAATAATTTAGCCCTTCGATGGGCCTACTCCCAACAGGATGGGGAATTCTTTTTACTGATTAACAACGACACCTCAGCTCCCCCCAATTTCCTCTCTACCTTTCTCTCCCCAATTCTGGAGAATAAGAAAGGGGAAAACACCCTTTTAAAATTGTGGGGGGCTAAAATTTACAAATACAACCCCCCACACCCCCTTTGGTTTTGTGGAGGGGAATTTCGGTGGAGGGGAAGTTCCCATTGGGAGAGATGCCCAAAAGAGTATCCTTTCAAAACCCAATTTATAACCGGTTGCCTCCTACTAATACCCAGTTCTTTATTGAAAAGGGTAGGATTTTTAAATGAAGAGTTTTTTTTATATGTAGAGGACCAAGAGTTCTGTAGTCGAGCTCTTAAAAAAGGATTTCAAAATTGGATAAATCCAGAAGCCTTTATCTACCATAAAGTGGGGGCTACCACCGGTAAAAAGGGAACTAAACTGGAGTACTACTATACCACCCGAAATAAACTCCTATTTTGCCGGGATGGGTGTCCAAACCTTTTCCCTTTTTATGCTTTCTTTTTTATAGGAACACGGCTTTTGAGAATTCTCCAATTTAAAATTGAGGGAAAAGGGGATTTGGCAGAGGGGATTTGGGATGGGTTGGTAGATTTCTGGATAGGGAGAGTTGGGAAATGGGAGAAACAACAGGAACCTTCCCCCCCCAAAAAATAGAGGGGGATCCCCCTCTCCCTTTCCCATTTTTAAATTGAACTTTATCTAGACCGGGAATTGTTAGAGTTTTTGGAGATTACCAGTCAAAGGATTGGAGTTTTGAGCTCAAAGGGTAGTAAAAGACTTTCCCCTCCCGAAGCCGAATAATCCCAATTTGACTCCGATATCCAATCCTTTTAATAAACATAATTGAGTTTCCATCCACTGAGAAATTGGGGTATCCATTATACCCCTTTGTAGTTAGCCGTTTCAACTCTGGGCTCCCAACCCTCATTAAAAAGAGGTTGAAGGTATTCCCCCCG
>JBDONQ010000118.1:0-2358 GCA_039831255.1 Campylobacterales bacterium | reverse complement strand
TTTTGATAAAAAATGGGAAGGGAGAGGGAGGTTATAGGTCCTCTTTTTCAATTCGGACATAATCCAACTCCCGGTAGAGGAGAATTAACCCTTTCCCTTTCTTTTTAGATTTATAGAGGGCCAGGTCAGCCCGTTTAAATTTCTCCTCATAACTGAGGTTTTGGTCGGCACAAATTCCGACACTAATTGAGACCACTTTCTCCATTTTTGGGTCAAAACTCTCTTGGAAATCTTGAATCGCTTTCTGGATTGTGTAGAGTCGGCTTTTAATCTCCTTCACCGGTAATCGGGTACAGAGGATAAACTCATCCCCCCCCCACCGGGCGATTGCACTATCGGGGAAGTAGCTCCGGAGAAGATTTGCGATAAATTTTAAAACTTGGTCCCCCCGGGGGTGGCCAAAGGTATCGTTGATATATTTAAAGTTATCCAAATCGATAATTATTAAAATGCATCGGCCCCCCATCTGGTCGTAGTAAATTTTTGCAAACCCGTCCCGGTTGTAGAGCCCTGTCAGCGGGTCTTTTAACGCTTTCATCTCGGTCTCCCGGAAGATCTGCTCCAGCCGGTCCGCTTTCCGGAAGATTACAAAAAAGATGGTAGTAATAATAATTGTTCCAAAGACCAATGCTCCCAATGTGTATTGGAAAAAGAGGGACCGGAAATACCCCCGAATTGGGGAGAGGGCATTCTCCACCAACTGCTGAATTTCGGCCCGGTCAATCCGGAGACCGTAGTAAATGTGAAGGGATTTAAACTCCCGATAGACAATATCCGGTTGATTCTCAATTACATCTTTTGGGGCGACAATCACATTTGGGAAGGAATGGAGGAGATTTAGGATATCCTCCCTAATTTGCTGATCGCTAATGTGCCGTTTTGTGTAGCCGACCAGATAGAGGTCGTACTTTTGGTTGTAGAGGACGAAGTAGTAGTACCCATTGGCAAAGAGTTCACACTGGTGGAGAATTGAGCTTTTAGGGTCACAGGGGAGTTGAACCCGTTGTCCCAGTTGGAGGAGATTGGAGGAGGAGATAATAATCCCATCTTTTACTGCAAACCCTTCCAGATTGGTATTGGAGAGGAAAAAAGTGTCAATTACCTGTTTTGTAATCTTTTTATCCAGTGTAATCAGCCGGTCCAAAGCTTTTAAATAGGTTTTAATCTCAATTATTTTCCGCTCCAGCAGTTGCTCTTCCAGTGTCTCAAACCGCTTTTGGAGAACCTGGTTAATTAAACTGAGGAGGTCCCGGCGCTCCTGCATCACCAAATGGTACTGGTAAGTCTGGAATAACATCTGCATATTTTTAAGTTTGCTCATAAAGAAGTCATAGGTGCCAACCATTACTATTAAAATGAATAGGATTATCAACCCTAGCACAATTCCTAAAAACTTTTTAATCATTTGGAAACCCTTGCCGTTGAGTGCCCCGGAACTTCAGTTCTTTTTCAACTTTTGTCAGAAATTATATACAATTGCACAAGTGTGATATTGAAGTAGGATAACTGTTCAATATTAATTCTCGCCGGGAGGGGACCCGGTTCGGTGGCGGGAGGAGGGGCCAATTCAGAAGGGTAGAAAGGTTGAAAATGGTTTTAAAACCTCATCAAGTCCCTTTTTTGGCTCGGGAGATTGTATTGGCTCTTCTCCACTCCAAGTTGGTCACCTTTCCAAAGGGGATGGATGCCGCAGAGCGGGAGATTGAGGCAATTCTCCAAGAGGATATGGAATGGGAGCGGGAGATAGAGGAGAGAGCCCGGGAGTTGTTGGAGGAGAAGGAACAGGAGGAGGGGTTGGCATTCTACTCTGTGGATTACCGGGAATTGTTTAAAATGATTAAAAGACGGTTGGCAGAGGAGGAGGGATTTCCAATTCGGCCAGCTGAGAGGTGGGGGGAGGTGAGCCAATTTATTGTAGAGGAGTTGTGGGATAAAGAGTTAATCGATTACGATGTCCACGACGGTCGGATTATTAAAATAATTTTCGACACAATTACCAGTTTCTTCAACCGGGACCGGGAGATTCGGGAAGAGGTGAAACGGAAGTTGGAGAATTATAAGCGGAAGTTGGTAGAGGGGAGTGACGAGTATGAGTTGGTATTCCAGCAACTCTATCAGCAGGAGCTTAGACGCCGGGGGTTGTTATAGGGGGTAGAGGGTAATTGAATTGGGGGAAAGGGAGGAATGGGGAGAGATTTTTAAGGAGGTTAGCGGTGAAAGAAGTGGCGATCTTACTGGAGAATGGGTTATTTTTAAAAGGGAGAAGTTTTGGGGCTAAAGGGACTGCAGTTGGGGAGATAGTTTTTAACACTTCAATGACCGGATATCAAGAGATTGTAACAGATCCCAGTTATGCGG
>JBDONQ010000176.1:0-8377 GCA_039831255.1 Campylobacterales bacterium | reverse complement strand
GGAGGAGGGGGAAGGGCTAGAAGTGAAAGAGATAAAAGTGGCAATTGTGGGTCGGGTCAATGTAGGGAAAAGCTCCCTGTTGAACCGATTGGTGGGGGAAGAGAGGGCAATTGTCTCTGAACAGGATGGGACTACAATCGATCCGGTGGATGAGACAATCTACTACAAAGGGTGGCATCTTACCTTTGTGGATACCGCTGGAATACGGCGACGGGGAAAGATAAAAGAGATTGAAAAATACGCCCTCTACCGGACTGAAAAGGTTTTAAAAGAGGCGGATATTGCAATTCTGGTCTTGGATGCCTCTGAAGGGGTTGTGGAGTTGGATGAAAAAATTGGAGGGTTAATCGAAAAACACCATCGGGGAGTTATAATTGTGGGGAACAAATGGGATGAAGCAAAAATGGATTTTAAGAAGTTTCAAAAAGAGGTGGAGCACCGGTTTGATTTCCTCTACTATGCCCCCTTTTTAGTAGTTTCGGCAAAAACGGGTCGGGGGATAGAACGGTTGAAGAGGTATATTTTGGAAGTTTATAAAAACTATACAAAACGGATTCCTACCTCCAAATTGAATAGTTGGATCAGAGAGGCGACAACCCGCCACCGGCTTCCAACTGATGTCCGTGGAAAAGAGGTAAAAATCTACTATGGGACCCAGTTTGATATTAAGCCCCCCAAAATTGCACTAATTATGAACCGGCCAAAACTCCACTTCTCCTATAAAAGGTATCTAGTCCGATTCCTCCGGGAGAAAGAGGATTTTACTGGAACTCCGATACTACTCTTTCCAAAGGAGCGGAAACGAGAGGAATGAAGGGAAGAGGGTAATTGAGAAA
Organism: Campylobacterales bacterium; assembly: GCA_039831255.1. Classification (GTDB taxonomy): domain Bacteria; phylum Campylobacterota; class Campylobacteria; order Campylobacterales; family Nautiliaceae; genus PUXY01. The sequence continues at coordinate 7,541 of JBDONQ010000176.1, read as the reverse complement.
AAGGAGGGAGAAGTGAGTAACAGGGGTTTTAAATTTGGAATTGGAGTAGCGACTCTCCTTTTAGCTAGCATCGTTAATGGTGCCTTTTTGGAGGTAGATGTGGGGGCTGGGGGGTGGAATCAACAGTGGGATGGGTATCTGGAGTTAAAAGGGGTTAAAAACTACTTCAACAATAGCGGAGCCGAGGGGGACCAAAACCCCAATACCGGAAATTTTGGATTGGAATCCCAAAAAAATGGGTACTTCTACTTCCGGGTGGTCCACCCCCTTCCTCTACTGCCCAATTTCCGGTTCCAATATACCAATTATAACACCAGTGGCCAGAGTAGTTTTATCGCTGGAAATTTAAAATTGCTGGGGAAAGTGGAGATTCCAGTTTCATTAACCGACGCTGAGACCCAGCTGGAATTGGACTCTTACGATTTAACCCTCTTTTATCAATTGAGTAACTGGATTAATTTGGGGGTGGGGGTGGACCTTTGGAAAGGGAGTCTCAAAATTACCGGAAAAGACCAACTGGGGCAGACCCGAGAAGTGGAGGGGGATTTTATCCTCCCGATTCCTTACCTCTACGGCCGGGTGGAGACCCCCCCAGTTTGGGGCTTTTCAGTTGAGGCGACTGGAAAGTGGGCATCTTTCAATGAGAACCACCACTATGACTGGGAAGGGGCGGTTAAATACCTATGGGACCTTCCGGGGCCAATCGACCCCTATATCCGGATTGGATACCGATATAAAGAGTTAAAATGGGTAGATGGGGAGGATGAGAGTCTCTTAAAAATTAAAGGCCCCTTTGCTGAGGTGGCAATTGAGTTTTAACCCCCCGGGTCCCTCCAGATTTTTTTTGAAATTACCTTTGCCCTTGTTTTGAGAGAATAGTTGGGGGAAGGGGAAAGGGAGGTTTAAAATCCCTTTTCCCAAAGGGGAAGGGCGAGGGCTCCAAATTGACGTTAATTTTCCCCTCCCCTTTCGGGAAAGGATTCTCCCTTTGGCCCCCGGAGGGGAAGGGTTCTATCTTTCCCGAGAATTGGGTTCAGAAATTGATTTAGTTCCAGTTCTCCCTTCCAACTATAATTTAACTCCACCCCTCTGAAGAGGATTCTTTCGGGGAGATAAATTTTACGTTGGGGCCACAATTCTCTGGGGGACAAAACTAGAAAAGTATCGGCAAATTACTCAACTCCGGCAATAGTGAATAGGGATGGGCTATTTTACTGGAAAAACAACCCGACAAGACTGATAAGAGCGAATAAAAAAGGAAAATTGGAATGGAAATTTATTGAAAACCTGAAAATTGGTAATAGCCCTTTCCCCTCCTCCCCTTCCCTAAATCTCAATTACCAAAAGTTTAAAAAGAGAAGTAAATTAATCAGCCAGTAACTTTTCCAATTTCTCCACATACATATTTTTAGGGGCGGCCCCAATTAACCCATCCACTACTTGCCCATTTTTAATAAATAGGACAGTTGGGATACTTCTAATTCCAAATTTAATTGCCAAATCTTGATTCTCGTCGGTGTTCACTTTTGCAATTACAGCCCGCCCCTCATACTCTTTTGCCAACTCCTCAATTGTAGGGGCAATCATCCGGCAGGGTCCGCACCAAGGGGCCCAGAAATCTACCATTACCACTTTGTTGTTTTTAATCACCTCAGCGAAGTTTTGACTATTCAACTCCATTGCCATTGAAAGACTCCTTTTTTTTAATTTTTCGGGGATTTTAACAAAGGGAAGGGACAATTGCAAGAAATTCGGGGAAAAGGAGTCCTTTTTCCAATTTTCCTATTTCAATTGGTCTCATTTCCACTTTTTAAAGCCTCCTTTCCCACATCCAACTCCTCCTTCGATTTCCAGCCCCCTTTCAACAGGGCCCCACCCCTTTTTCAATTAAAACCTTTACACCCTACAAAAATCTTTTTACACCCCACAAAAATCCTTCCCCATCACTCCTCTCCAGTGCTTCCAAACCCCCTCTTCCCCCGGGTCGTAGGGGTAAACTCCCAATTAGCCGCTTCCCGGAATCGGGCCCTAATTACCGGAGCGAGCACCCCTTGGGCAATTCGAGCCCCCTTTTTTAAATCGACTGATTCTTTGCTCAAATTAATCAATAGAATCATAATTTCTCCCCGGAAATCGGAATCAATTGTTCCCGGCGCGTTCAACACAGTGACCCCTTTTTTAAACGCCAGCCCACTCCTCGGACGAATCTGAATTTCGGTGTAGGGGGGCAACTCCACTTTAATCCCAGTTCGAATCGCTTTCCACTCCCCCGGTTCCAAATGGACATCCTCTACAGAGTGGAAATCAAAACCAGAGGCCCCCTCAGTCTGGTACTGGGGAATTTGGGCATCCGGATGAACTTTCCGAAACTTAATATCGATATTCCAATCAATTGCGGTAAATGGATAGAGGATTAAATCCATCACTCCTCCTTCTTTGGTTCCTCAACGAAGCAGATATCTTCATAGCAAATTTTTGTAATTTCAAAGTATTTAGCCCCCGTCGGTAGCTGGACCTCCACCTCATCCCCGGAATGTTTCCCGATTAATGCCTTTGCCAATGGGGAGTGGAATGAGATTAATCCCCGCCCCGGGTCCGCCTCCGGGGCCCCTACAATTGTGTATTTCACCTCTTCATCGGTATCCAAATCCAATAAATAGACGGTACTCCCAAAGGCGACCCGGTCGTGGGCGTGCTGGGTTGGGTCCACCACAACCGCCCGGCTTAAGATATCACTCAATTCGGCAATCCGCCGTTCAATATGGGCCTGCTTCTCCCGGGCGGCGTGGTATTCAGCATTCTCTTTTAAATCCCCCAATTGTCGGGCTGTATCTATCTCCACCGCAACTTGGGGTCTGGCCACCCGCTTTAAATAGTCTAACTCTTCACTTAATTTCTGGAACCCAAATTTGGTCATCGGTTCTTTCTGCATTGAAACTCCTTTCAGGTGACAGGTACATCTCCCCTTTTTAAGAATTGTAACAAAGTGGAGGGGACCCGTTTAAAAAATTATTCGTACCGGAGGGTCTCCAAAACATCCACTTCAGCCCCTTTTTTGGCTGGATAGAGGCTGGAAAGGAGGGTTATTAAAAAAGTCCCCCCAACAATTAACAAATAGTCCCAAATTGAGAGTTTTACAACTATCCGGTCTACCCCGTAAACCCCTTTTGGCAACTCTACAATCTGGTAGTGGCTCAGAACCCACAATAGAATCCCCCCAATTATCGACCCAACTAAAATTCCTCCAATTCCAATTGTAACTCCTATCCGGAGAAAAATTCCCCGGACTTCCCGGGGGGAGGCCCCCAATGTAATCATTAATGCAATCTCTTTCCGACGGCTCATTACCATCATTAACAAGGAGGAGATTATATTTAGGGAGGCTACCAGTACAATTAACAGTAGCACTAAAAAAATCACAGTCTTCTCCAATTTTAAAGCTGCAAAAAAGTTTCGATTCTGCTCCCACCATCCTACCACATAAAACCCCTCTGGAAGGGCGGTTTTGAGTTTTTTAATATCGGAGGTGGGGTTTGGGGTCCAGACGTGGATTCCGTCGAAGGAGGGTTGGTGGAGAATCCGCTTTAATCCTTCAATTGTGGTGTACCCAATTCCCCAGTCGTAAGAGCTGAGCCCCGAATGGAACTCCCCAATAATCCGCATTTTTTTAAAGAGGGGCTCCACTTCCAAACCCACTGGGGAAATCCGGGAGAAGATAAAGAGCCGTTTTACCCCGGGGCGGGCGTCCAACCACTGATAGAGTTTACTCCCCAATACCATATCAAATTTTTTAACAGGATAGGGCCATCTCTCCAACCCTTTTTTTAAAATTGGGTTTACCGCCACCTCCCGGTGGAAATCGACCCCGTAGAGGAGAAGTCCCTTTAACTCCCCCCGGAACTGGACCGCCGCTGTAGTTTGGAGGAAGGGGAGGAAGTGCCATTGGGGAAACTCTCCTTCCAATCTGCGGAGAAATTGGTAGGTAAGGGGTTTTGAAGAGGAGTAGATTGTCAACGGGTAGTCCAAAATCCGCAACTTTTTCCGAAGCTCGCTATCCATTCCATTTAAAATCCCCATTGCAATCATTAGGGTTGTAACCCCGGTTACAACCCCTAAGAAAGAGAGGAGGAGGCTCAAATAGATAAAGGGGTGTTTCCGGTCAAACCGGAGATACCGGATAAAAATATAATTTACAAAACTCTTCACCGGGTCTCCTTTTTTAGATGTAGAGAGTTTTGGGGAAACCGGTAAAATTATACGGAATTGGGGAGGGTTAACTGGGAATTTAATATTGAATAATAAGGAGAGAGGAGTTGAAAAGGGTTATCTTCTTTGGAAGCCCCGAATATGGGTTGGCGGTTCTTCGGCGGTTGGCGGAGGAGTTTCAAGTGGTAGCAGTCTACACCCAACCGGACCGGCCGGTGGGGCGGAAGGGGGTAATGACCCCTACTCCGGTGAAAAAGTTTGCGGAGGAGAGGGGAATCCCGGTCTTTACCCCGACCACTTTAAAAGGGGAGGGGGAGAGGCTCCGGCAGTTGAATCCCGATTTTTTAGTGGTGGCCGCCTACGGGTTACTCCTCCCGACTGAGGTGCTGAAGGTGGCCCCTCCAATAAATCTCCACGGTTCCCTTCTCCCGAAATATCGGGGAGCCAGCCCTGTTCAGCAGGCGATTCTAAATCGGGACTGGTGGACCGGGGTAACTGGAATGGAGATGGTGGAGAGGTTGGACGCTGGACCGATGTTGGGGTGGAGTTATACTGAAGTGGGGGAGAAGCGGGTGGACCAGTTGATGGAAGAGTTGGGGGAGATGGCTGGGGAGTTGGCGGTGGAGATTTTAAACCGGTCCCCAAACATAAAACCGGTTCCTCAAGTGGAGGGGTTGGCCAGTTATACCCGGAAGGTGAGAAAAGAGGATGGGTTGGTCTCCTTTTCTCTTCCGGCGGAGGAGATTTGGGTCCGATGGAGAGCCTACTACCGGTGGCCCTCAATTTTCACCCCGAAATTTAAATTGATGGAGATTGGGTTAGAGAGTCGGGGGGGGGAGTTTACCCCGGGGGAGATTTTGGAAGTGGATTCCCGGAATCGGAGTGGGGTAGTGGGGTGCCGGTATGGAAAAATCCGGATTTACCAAATTCAGCCGGTGGGGAGGCGGGTTTTAAAATTTGCCGACTTTTTAAATGGGGCCCGGCTGGGGGTAGGGGATATTTTGCCGGAGAAGTGAAAGGTCCCCGAGGCAAATTAACTTTTTTAGTTTTGAAACATCCACCTTTTTTTGAGAATTGGAAGTTGGGAAGGGGGAAAGGGGAGAATCGACAAAACTACTGGGGGAAGGGGAGATTCCAATGGAGATGAAAAATGGAGTTGAAGAAGGAGTTTCGGGAGTTTCAGTTAGGCCATTTTCAGTAGAATTGGGAAGTTTTACGAAAAAATCTCCGGAAGGCCCTCAGATTTATCGGTAGGGATATAAAAGAATAGGGATATAAAGGGATAACGGATTGTTTATCCCCGTTGAAAATCTCTCGTTTGATATAATTATCTAATACTAACGTTGGGAAATCAACCTTTAGGATAGATGGGTAAGGTTGGTCATTTGGAAGCCACCATCGTTTTAAACCCAGAATCCATTGGCAATTGGGTTGGTAGTTAAGGTTGGCGTAATTTAGGGTGGAGAGTATGTCAACGGGAATTGGAAAAGGGGCAAGCTCCAAAAATCCTCTTTATTGGGTATAGCGATAGTTGGGTTATCCCCAATTTAATCACCACCAAATTGCCGGGAGGGTTAGTTGAGGAGTTATCTGTATCTCGGAATATCGCCAATTCTGTTCCCCCTTATAACCCCCGCCGATGTCGGTATACAATTGCTATTTTGAAGGATAGGGTCCAGTTTTTAGAAGTGGATAATATTTTATTAGTTTATGGTCACTCCAATTATCGGGGGTTAAGAACCCTCTACTATCCCCGGGAGAAACTGGCCCAATTCCCGGGAGTGGAGGAGTGGCTATTACAGGGGGAGGAGTTAAAAAGGCGGTTTAGTCATCTTTCGGAACTGGAGCGGAAACGGGAGACAGAGTTGGCCAATCTCCTCCAGTTGGAACGGTTAAGGGGGTATCCATTTATTAAAAAACGGGTGGAAGAGGGGAGATTGAACTTAATTGGGTGATACTCTAGAATTGGAGCTGGAAAGGTTCTCCGTTACAATTGGAAAAAGGGAGAGTTTGAGGAGTTGAAGTGAGAAGAGCTACAGAAGTTGGAGAGGTGTTGAAAAGGATTAAAAAGTTGGAGAAGAGATGGGAAGAAAGGTTGCCCCCTTTTTTCCAAGTAAAAGTAAAGCGGGAGAAGTATTTCCGGTATTTAATTTTTGGGATTATTTTACTCTTCGTCGGGGCTTATGTCCACAATAACAATATCGCTTTTATTGTAATGTTCTCAATTGGGGTAGTTGGAAGTTGGGCAATTTTTTTAGGGAGACTCAATTTGGGACGGCTTCAATTTCAATTTTTAGGGTTTGAGAGGGCCTTTGCAAATCGGAAGGTTCGGGGGGTGGGAAAGCTCTCCTCTCCCCGGAGTTTCGACCTCCATATCCCGGGAGGGGAGGTGATTCCGGTTTTAAAAGGGGAACGAAAAATAGGGGTGGAGCTCCAATTCCCAACCCGGGGGGTTCATAAACTGGGAGAAATAGTAATTTGGAGCAGTTACCCTCTCTATTTGGCAAAATTTTTCCGGTCCTTTAAAATCGGGGAGAAGATTATTGTCTATCCGGAACCAAAAGGGAGGGGGTTGGAGGAGAAGTTTCAATTGGGACGGAGTTTTTTAGGGGAGAGGGGGGAGTTTGATGGAATCCGGGAATATCAATTGGGGGATACAATCCGGGACCTCCACTGGGCCAGTGTTGCAAAGGGTAAGCCAATGAGTAAAAAGTTTCTCCACCACTCCCGGGAGGGGCAATTGATTTTTGACTACAATCAATTGGATGGGGACAAAGAGGCTCGACTCTCCCAATTGACCAGATGGGTGTTGGAGGGGGAGGAGAGGAAAGTTCCCTTTCTGGTCCGGTTGCCGGGGAAAGAGTTGAGGAGTAGCGAAGGAGTGGAACAAATCCTCAAAACTTTAGCCCTCTATTAAATTAGTTTCCAATAGGGGAGGAGGGATAAAGTTTTAGAAAATCTATAGAAAATCTAAAAGAATGAACCCTACTAATTGGAATTGGAAAAGTAGAGACCCCCGTCGGAGGGTAAAAAGGATTTTTAAGGAGAAGGCTAAAAAATTGGGAAATTTTCTAGCCTCCCAATTGAAAACCGTTAGACGAGGAAGGCTAGTGGGAGTGGTCCCGGACAATTTTTCCTTTTCGACCCCACCTCTTCACCCGATCCAACTCCCGGCGGGTTACCAGTGAAACTGCGATTCCCCTCTCCCCAGCCCGACCGGTTCTTCCAATCCGATGAATATAGTTCTCCCGATTCTCCGGCAACTGAAAATTGAAAATGTGGCTCACCTCCCGAATATCCAATCCCCGGGCCGCCACATCGGTAGCCACTAAAAA
>JBDONQ010000207.1:0-2383 GCA_039831255.1 Campylobacterales bacterium | reverse complement strand
GAAAAGAGTTCAAAGGGAGTAAAGGGGTCAAAAGGAATGGAGAATGGGGGGGAGCTCTCCCGGGAAGAGGTGGGAATCTCCCCTTCCAGCTCAAACGGGGGGGGAGATTGGGAGGGGAATGGGGCAGTGGGGTTTGGGAAAGTGTTGAAGAGTTGGCCTGAGATTTTAGTGGCCTTTCCAAATCCGATTCAGGTCCGCCATTTTCAAATTACCGGCCCAAAGTTTAAAGAGGTGTTCGATTTAACCCCGGCAAAGGTGGAGAAGCCCTACTTTAAAACCCTTCCAAACCGAATCCGGTTAAAAGTGGCCCAATTTAAACCGGGGGTAGTCCGGGTGGTGCTGGAGGGGAAAGAAAAATTTAAACTCTACTCCCGGATTGGGGAGGGGGTGTTGGAGTTGGGGTTCAAACCTTTTAAAAAAAAATTAAAAAAAAGCCCTTTATTGAAGAGCTCCAGTGAGGAGGAGGTCAAGAATTACCAAGAGATGCCATTAGCAAAAAAGTTGACAAAGGCCCAAAAAAAGGGAAAGGTGATTGTAATTGACCCGGGCCACGGGGGGAAAGACCCGGGAGGGGTCGGGTACCGGAAGATAAAGGAGAAGGAGATTGTGTTGAGAATATCTAAATATCTGGCCCAAATTCTCAGGAAACGGGGGTATCAGGTCTACTTAACAAGGGCCCGGGACCGATTTATCCAGTTAAAGGAGAGAACCCGGTTTGCAAATCAGAAAAAAGCGGACCTTTTTATTTCAATCCATGGAAATATCGCATACCACCACAACCCCCGACTCCGGGGAATCGAGGTTTACTATCTCTCCCCTACGAAAAATGAGAGGGCAATTAGAGTCGCTATGGAGGAGAATAAGGAGATAAAAGGGTTGAACTATCTGGACCAGCGGGTGATTCTAAATTTTCTAAATAAGGACCGAATTGTTGCCTCCCACAAATTTGGGATAGATGTGTTAAATGGAATTTACAACGCTCTCCGGAAAAGGTATCCAATCCGGAAAAATGGGGTTAGGGGAGGGCCCTTTTGGGTATTGGTTGGAACCCAAATGCCCTCAATTTTGGTGGAGGTGGGCTATTTAACCAATCCAACCGACGCAAAACTGCTGAAAAATCCCAAATTTCAACAGAGATTAGCCGTCGGGATTGCCGATGGAATTGAGGCCTACTTTCGAAAAAATCGGTAAATTAAATTTTGAAAAATAGAGAAGGAGGTGCTGTGAAGAGAGGATTTTTAGCGGTGGGGTTGGCGTTAACCCTGCTCAGTGGAAATGAGGTTGTGGAGAGTAGGGCGGAGCAGTTAAAAGCTTTAGAAAAATTCGTAAAAGTAGCGAAAATTATTCAAAGTTTCTACATTAAAGAGCTCAATACAACTGCGATTGTAAATAAAGCGTTAAAAGGGCTCCTGCCCAATTTAGACCCCCACTCCTCTTTTTTGGATAAAAAGGCGTTACAAGAACTAAAAATCTCCACAAATGGGGAGTTTGGGGGATTGGGGATTGTGGTTGGGATGAAAAATGGGGTTTTAACAGTTATCTCCCCAATTGACGACACTCCTGCCTACAAAGCGGGGCTAAAACCGGGGGATATAATTTTAAAGATTGGGGATAAAGCGACACTGGATATGAGTTTGGATGAGGCAGTTTCACTGATGCGGGGGAAACCGGGGACAAAGGTGAGATTGACAATTGTCCGAAAAGGGCAGAAACCCCTTACTGTTACAATTACCCGGGCAAAGATTCATATTAAATCGGTGAAAACCCGGATTGTAAAAGGGTATCCGGAGATTGGGTACATCCGAATAGCCAGTTTCGATAAAAATGTGGTCTCTATATTGAAAAAAGTGCTGGAACAGTATAAAAAAGAGGGAAAAAAGGGGATTGTAATAGACCTTCGGAACGATCCGGGAGGGTTGTTGAGCCAAGCGGTGGGGACATTGGACCTTTTTATCTCAAAAGGGGTACTGGTCTCCCAAAAGGGGAGAATCCCCTCTGAAAATGAGGTCTACTACGCCCACCAAAAGGGGACCTATAAAAAAATTCCTATTGTGATATTGGTAAATGGGGGGACCGCCAGTGCTGCGGAGATTGTCAGTGGAGGGTTGCAGGATTACCACCGGGCGGTGGTAGTTGGGGAACGGACCTTTGGAAAGGGGAGTGTCCAAATGGTAATTCCAATCGATAGAGATGAGGCGGTAAAATTGACAGTGGCCCAATACTATCTCCCCAGTGGGAGGAGTATCCAAGCGGAAGGGGTGAAACCCGATATTATCGTCTATCCGGGGACAATTAAAGAGGCCAATGCCACCGATGAGATGATTCGGGAGGCCGATTTAAAAGCCCATCTCCGGGCAACATTGGAGGAGTTGGAGGAGAAGGA
>JBDONQ010000155.1:0-2384 GCA_039831255.1 Campylobacterales bacterium | reverse complement strand
TGTTTGTGGATAAATAACTTAAAATTATCAGATAGGATATGGGCTTGTCCTGTATCTAAAACAACCCATAATAGAGATTATAATGCTACAATCAACTTACTAAAAGAGGGGTTAAAACAAGTAGAGGTGAAACGCTCCGATTTTATCCCTGTGGAGGTAGCTCTGGAGGGGTCTGTTTGTAGAGACTAGTCATCTGCCTATGAAACAGAAAACTTCCCCATTTATGCGGGGGTAGTTCACAATTGATAAAAGGTTTAAAAAGAGGGAAACAGAGTCATCTATACAATCATTGGACGGGATATAGAATAGAGCATCTGGCTTAATGGCCATAAGTTTAAATTTTGATTAAGGAGACCATTCGACGGAGAGATAAAGACCACAACAATTAAAAGAGATAATTTCGAAGATTATCTAATTTTAGTAGCAATTGAAAAAGAGTATCATAAAGTCAGTGCCTCATCGGGTAAAATCGCCGCGATTGATTTAAAAACTTCTCTAACTTTATCAGATGGACCACAAACTCCTGGACATTATCCGATTTAAAAAAAGTTATCTAAAAAGCTTAAAAACTCAAACTATGCACAGAAAATGGGGCAAAAAAAATTAGTGATTATGCTTTATAAAGATTGATAGATACTACCCATCTACGAAAACTTGCAATGTATCTGGGTATCTAAATCGAAAACTAAACTAAAACAATAGAATTTAAATTTGCCCTGAATGCAAAACAAAACACAATAGAGATATAAATGCAAGTATAGATATTTGAAGGGTTGGGGTATCAACTATTAGAAATAGATGGTGCAAGACTGGCTAAATGTCAGTAACTATCCCTTTAAATCCAGAATCCGTTGGTAACTGGGTTAGCAGTTAGGGGTACTGTTATTTAAGAGTGAGAAATATTTCAAAGCTTTTATTATCGGAATTCCAACACCCCTAGGTTCTATCGACTATTCTATCCCTAAATAAAGAATTTTTAGGAGGGTTGGTTAAAAAATTCTAACTCCTTTGGAGCGCAGTTTTGAAAAAACTTTCGGTTCCAAGGAAATTTAGGAAAAAGTAAAAACTCTCCCAAAAAGGAGAGAAGGGGTAGTTAAAAAAACATTTAAGAAGGGGAAACAAAAGTGAAAAAATTGGAGAAGTTGAAAAAAGAGAAGAAAAAAGGGAGAAGAGAGAAGGGATAAGAGCTGGAACTCCTTTCGGAACTTCCCAGCTAGGTTCCCCTCTTCAACGGTTCAACAGCGAAAATTTCCTACTCTGGAGCTACAATTCCCCGGACTGTATCTATTCCCCGCCGGTAAGGGGGGCAGAGGACCAGTGCCCGTTTTCCACTCCATTGGGGGTTCCCTTGGATGTCGGCGTACTGGGTAATTTGAGGCATTTTTAATTCAAAGGTTTTCAAATCTCTGAAAATTTCCCGGCTGTAGAACTGGTTCAAAAGTTGGTAGAAAGCTACCTCCTGTTGGGTCATCGGTTCCAGTGTCTCTTTTTTGTAGGAGACTATATATTTCATAATTGTATCAATAAAGGTGATCGGATTGGGAAGCATCCGGGCCATCCGGATAATTGAGGGGAGATCATTGGGTTTTAAATTAAACTCTTCTACAAACCGGTGTAGAGCCGGCAATTGGAGAATAGCATCCAAAATTGTCAATATATCCCGGCTCTCTTTTAACATTTCTTCTTTCTCCTGTCTCAATTTGGAACTTTCCTCTTCTTTTACCTTTAACTCCTCTCTCAATTGCTGTTTTAACCGCTCTATTTCCTCTTCAGCCTCTTTCCGAATTTTCCGAATCTTCTCTTCAAAAATTTTCCTCTCTTTCTCAGCCTCTTTTTTTAACTCTTTTCCTTTTCTCAACAGTTTATCAATCTCTTTATTGGCCTTACTCACCTCTTTTTTAAGGTTTTCCAGCTCTTTTTGCAACTTTTCAACTTTTTTCTTTTTACCCATTAATTCACCTTCTCTATCCCGAAGTTGCCGGAGTAACTCCTCTTTATCCCTTCTTCCCCACTCCTCCAACTCTCCAATCTTTTTCTTCAATAGTCCAATCTCTTTCCCTATTTGGGCAAACTCTTTTCCAATTTTCCCTTTAAGCCCCTCCAATTGGGAGAGATTTTTAACCCTACTTTCCTTTAACTCCTCTCCAACCCTATCCCTCAACTGACCAATCTGTTCAGTTAAATCGGTTACCATCTTCTCCCGGGTCTCTTTTAACCTTTTCTCCAATTGGGCCAGCTCTTCCCCTATCCGGTTAAAGTTCTCCCTGTTCCTTTGGTGGGCTTTTTCCAATGCCTCTTCAATTTTCCCTTTAATTTTTCCAACTTCCCCTTTCAAATGTTCCCTATTCTTATTAATTCCAGCTTTTATCCTCTCCTCCAATTGG
>JBDONQ010000022.1:0-2387 GCA_039831255.1 Campylobacterales bacterium | reverse complement strand
CTGCTGCAGCTTCAGCCAACTGCTTGTAAATCTCCAAACTCTCCAGAGCCGATTTCTGGTCAATTTTTCCCATTGCATATCCCACATGGATTAAAAGATATTCCCCTACCTCCACCGGCTCTCCCAGTAGGTCTAAACTGACAACCCTTTTAACCCCCAGCGTATCCACCTCAGCTGTATTCTCTTCCCGATTTATTGAAAGCACTTTGCTGGGAATTGCCAAACACATTTGAAACCCCTTTTTTTTCGAAAGGGTACCAAAAATAGAGGCCAGAGTTGGAGAGTTTTAAAAGGAGTATAATTTTGAGCATTTGGGAAAAGGGAAAAAGTAAACAGAATTAAAGGGGTTAAATGCACGAGTACTCAATTGTCGATTCCCTTCTCCAGTTGGTGGACCAGCACGCCCGGGAAAATCTGGCAAAAAGGGTGACCAGAATAGAGATAAAAGTAGGGGTTTTAAGCGGGGTAGAGCCGGAGTTACTGGAGAGGGCCTTTGAAGTTTTTAAAGAGGGGACAGTTGCAGAAGGGGCTGAATTTGTAATTAAAATTCAACCGGTGGTGGTGGAGTGCCAGCGGTGCGGGGCCCAACAGGAATTGCCCCGGGAGAGCAGTTTCCGATGTCCCTCCTGTGGGGCACCGGAGTTAAAAATTATCGATGGAGAGGAGATGTTTTTAACTTCGTTGGAGTTGGAGGTAGAAGATTCAGAGTCGGAGGGGGGGTGAGAGGGGTATTGGTGGGAAAAGCCCAAAAATCTAGCCAAATGACCCCCTTTAAACCCCTCTCCTTTCCCGATAGAATTCCCTCCTCTTTTGGGAGATTTTTTTCTCTGGAACGGTAACCCAGATATTGCCTTTTTTTAACTGTTGTAATCTATCCCAAAAGTTGCCAACAGAGATCCAACTCCCCTTTTCCAATTGAGGTTATTTTACCCGATTGGAAGTTTCCCGTCGAGGAGAGATAAAAGGAAGTTATGCCAGAATTCTAGTAAAATTTTAATAAAAAGGGGTAAAAATGAATACTCTCCTCTCAATAATTCCAACATTGGTGGATGGAATCATCCAATTTTTTAATAATAAATTCCAGTCGGAGGCGGAGAAAGAGAAAGCAAAACAGGAGCTGCAAAAATTTTTAACCCTTCAACTCCAACAGGCGTGGGCCCAAGAACAGCAGGAGTTGACAAAACGGCTCCAGTTGGATATGACCTCTGACAATTGGCTCTCCAAAAATATCCGGCCACTGGTCCTCATTTACCTAATGATCCTGTTTACCCTTGCTTTCTTTATGCAGGTTCCGGAGCAGACAATGGATATCCTCAAAACCCTTTTAATGACTGCATTTAGCTTCTACTTTGGAGCCCGGACTCTGGAAAAGATTGTAAAAATGTGGACTATGGAACGGTATCTCCTCCAATCCCAACAAAAGGACTCTCCCCCGATTACCCCCCTCCAGTAGCGGAGGGGTCCCTTCAGCGGAAATCGCTTGGGAAAATCCCCCCTCCTCTCCAGAATCCCCAGACCCAGAGGGGGAGGTTTTAAAAAAGGCGGAGGAGTTGATTAAAAAGCATGAGGGGCTCCGGTTAAAACCCTACCGGGATACTGAAGGGTATTTAACAATTGGATATGGCCACAATCTACACGAAGGAATTACCCTAGAGCAAGCGAAACTGCTATTAAAAAGCGATTTAGCCCGGGCGGTTGCTGATTTAAAAGAGATTTTCCGGGAGAGGTGGGCCCAATTTCCAAAGGAGATTCAGGTTGCCCTAATCGATATGATGTTTAATCTGGGAAAAGGGAAATTTTTAGGGTTTAAAAAGATGATTAAAGCACTGGAGGAGGGGGATTACCGCCGGGCGGCTGAGGAGATGAGGGATTCCCTCTGGTGCCGGCAAGTAAAGGGAAGGTGCGAAGAGTTGGCCCAGTTGGTGGAGAGGGGGGGAGAGGGAGGGGTTAGGGTCGCTTCCACCAACCCCGCCCATCCCCCAGTCGGTTAATCCTTCCCTGTTCTAGAATCCCTTAAAAGGGTCCCCCTCCCAATCGAAACCCCTCCCTTTATTTTAAAATTACATCAGTAACTTTTGAAAGGGGCCCAATGGGGAAACATTTAACCTCAATTGGAGACTTGGAAAAGTGGGAAGTTGAGCGGATTTTCCAACTGGCCGAGGGGTATCTTCAGCCGGGGGATTACCGGGAGGAATTGGCAGGTCGATTGGTGATAAATGTCTTTTTTGAAAACTCCACAAGGACGAGGAGTAGTTTTGAGATAGCGGCAAAGAGGCTGGGGGCTGAGGTGGTAAATTTGGATGTGGCCCGGAGTTCCACTTCAAAAGGGGAGACCCTTTTCGACACTGCAGCCAATTTAGACGCAATGGGACCCGACGCAATTGTAG
>JBDONQ010000202.1:0-2387 GCA_039831255.1 Campylobacterales bacterium | reverse complement strand
TTTTTAACAGTAACCGGAATGTAAGCTACACTCCGGGTGGGATAGGAGTAGGTCTGGTCATCTTGCGGTTCAATATAGACAATATAAATCGCTTGTACTACCGTTTGGACAAGGTTTGAGGTAGTAGTATACCGATTATTATTTTCGTCATAGTAGACAGCTGTTGCCACATTTCCAATTACAGTTCCAGCCGGGGGGGGCGATCCGTAGAGCCAACTAATCCCAACTATCGAGAATAGAAGGGCAAGTAGAAATCTCCGCATCATTTAGCTCCTTTCTCCAGAGTTTCCCCAGTTTTTTGGATTTCAGTAGCTGTTTGAGCCCTTGTTCCCTTTTTCAGTCCAGCTGGGGTAATTTTTAAATTGGGGTTCAGTTTAACCCGGTAGGCTACTTCCACCTTCTTTTGGGGCTTAATTTCGGGGATTATCCACTCAATATTGGTGTACATATCGGGAGTAGCCACTTTTTGAACCTTTTTCCCATTTAGAACAACCCAATATTTAATAGGGGGCTTTTTAAAACTCTTCCCACCATCAATTGAGAAGAGGGGGTTAGCTGGCCGGGCACTTTTTGGAATGTAAATAAACCCCTTTGGAATTAACCCCTTTATCACTACATTTTTTAAAATTTCATCTTTAGTATTATTCTGGGCAGTAATTCTGTACTCAATAATATCTTTTTTTCCGATTTTGTACTTATCCGGTAACGGTTTGTACCGGGCTTTCAATTTTCCGTGCTTATCTTTGTAAAACTCCACCAAGTACTGCTTCAGCTTTAAACTCAACTTCTCCTTTGGCTTTTTTAACTGTTGATACCGCTGAAGGAGAAGATTTCCCGCCGGTTGGGTTCCATCTCCCGGAGCAGGTTGGGAGGGCTGGGGTTGTTGAAGTTGGGCCCCAATCCCCAACGAGAGAGCCGTTACAATTCCAATCAATTTCCGGCCCATTGCTCTCCTTTAAAAAATGGTTAATTGAGAATCAATTTTGATTATAACAGCTGGAAATTAAAAAGGGGGTTAATTTTCAATTAATCTTTTCAAAATAAAATTTGTTTTTATCAAAAGTTGCCACTTTTCCAGTGGAGTAGTAACAGGGGAGAGCCAGATACCCCCTCTCCCCTCTCCAAAAATATCCCCCCCCGGTATGGTAGTGGCCTTCAATTAAAAGTCCCCTCCAATTTTTCCGATAAAACAGTTGTGAAACTGGAAATTGAGCCGGAATCCTGACATCTTTTCTTAAAAGTTTTCTAAATAACCACCCGTTCATCCAGTTTCCAGTTCCGTAGTGGAGAAGGAGTTGGGTCACCTTTTTCCTAATTACCCTCCGGTAGAGGGAGTACCCAATCCCCTCTCCCCAATCCCCGTGGTGGACGATAATCTGCTGTTCTTTGGAATAGAGCCCCTCCCCAACTCCCGGTAAAATTTTTGAGACCCCAAAGTCATGGTTCCCCTCCAGATAGTAAAGCTCTATTTCCCGGCTCAACTCCCAAATCCCTTCTATCCCCTCCCGATTCCATTCCACCAACTCTGGGAAATCCAGTAATAAATGAAAAATATCTCCCGCAAAAATCAGTTGGGAAGGTCTTTTTTTTAACAACAGATTAATCAGTTCCGGGAGAGAGGGTTCCCCAGGTCGCCAGTGGAGGTCGGCTACAAATATCGCCCCCTCTTTCAACTGAAAAGGGGAAAAACGGAGTAACGGAAGGCTATTCACTCTCCCCAGTTTTAAAGAGGAGGTAATTCATCTCCAATAACACCTGCTGTCTTTGATAAAAAAGCCCCTCCAGCTGCAGTTTTGCAATTTTAAAAGAGTTCTCCATTGTTTCCAAATCCAACTCTGTCCCAGTTCCCCCTTTTACCCCCTCTTTTGCATCCTCCACCAACTGCCGGTAGAGCTCCAAATTTTGCCGATAGACCCCCTCTTTCTCTTTTAAAATCCGATACTTAGTTAGGAGAATTTGGTATTGGTGGTAGAGTTGCCTTTTCTGGTCCAGTAACTGGAGTTTACTTTTTAAGTAACTAGCCTTTTGACTCTCCACCCCAAAATAGGCAGCTGGGGCCAACGGGAGTTTCACCTGAATCCCAACTGTGTAGTAGCTATCGGTGGTAGGAGTTGGGGTAAACTGTTCCATCCAGCTCCAACTGCCGATTAAATTGACCGATAGGAGACTTTTCCCCAACTGTTCCCGGTAGTTGGCGTAGCTGAGGTCGGAGTTGAGTTGGGCAATTTTATACTCCAAGTTCCGCTCTACAAACCGCTTTTCAGGGATAAATTGGAAATTGGGGAGGGGGGCCTTCTCAATTGGCAAATCAGAAATTGTTTGAAACTGCTCTTTTAACTGGGCCAATTTTTGCCGGAGATTTAAAATATCTAATCGATCTTGGTTAA
>JBDONQ010000284.1:0-8457 GCA_039831255.1 Campylobacterales bacterium | reverse complement strand
TGCGGGAGATTATCCATTTAAAATGTACCGAGTGTGGTCGGTTTAACTACCACACTACAAAAGATAAGCGGAAAATGCCCCAAAAATTTGAAATTCGGAAATATTGCAAGTGGTGTAATAAACACACAATTCACCGGGAGAGTAAACTCTAGCCCCTCCCGGGGGTTTTAACTTAGGATTTAAAAGAGGGGAGCGGAAATTTAAAAAAAAGTGGGAAAAAAGGGGGAGGAAACTCTGGAAATTGGGTTGGAGTTTTGTTATAATTCCGGTGCCGATGCGGGCGTAGCTCAGTCGGCTAGAGCACCAGCTTCCCAAGCTGGGGGTCGCGGGTTCGAGTCCCGTCGCCCGCTCCAGGGAGGGCAGTAGCTCCAATTGGTAGAGCGGCGGTCTCCAAAACCGCTTGTTGGGGGTTCGAGTCCCTCCTGCCCTGCCATTGAACTCCAACTCCAATTTTCTGAGTTTCCCAGATTTTTAGTTGAGCTGTTCAATTACTGAAAAAGAGCCGTTGGTAAGGGGTTATTTTTAGGTGTTAAAGGGTCCCAATTCCCTAGTAGAAGGGGAGTTTTTTTAAACCTTTAAAGAGGGTTAAAAAAAATTTTGAGAGAGTTGGGGCGGAGATTAGGTTTAACAGTTTTGGAGAGAGATGGGGTTGGAAGTTTCCAATTGGAGGGAGAGAGTGCGGGCGTAGCTCAGTTGGCCAGAGCACCAGCTTCCCAAGCTGGGGGTCGCGGGTTCGAGTCCCGTCGCCCGCTCCATTAGAGGGGAAAATTGAAAAGGGGGAGAGGGTAACAACGGAATTTTAAAGGGTAAAAGTAGATTCCTTTTGAGTCGAAAAGAGGCCTTTTAAAGGGATGGGCCCTATTTAAAGATAATGAATCTGGATTTAAAGAGGGGAGAGTAAAGAGCTACTAGAAAGGTCGGAATTTGGCCGAAAGCTCGAAAAGGGTGGGGGAGTTGAAAATTATTCTCCGTTGCCCCAGTTGGAGGAGAGGGGAGACGGGAAAAGGAGCTCAGCCGGGTATTTCCGGAGAGCTCCAGTGGAGAAGGGGGTTAAAAATCTCCTGAGCTCCCAAACTCTCCCGGTGAGGAAGGGGAAAAAGGGCAGTTTAGAATGGAGAGGAGGGGTTTTAATGGGAGGGGGAAGAGTTTAAAGGGAGGAGAAAGGGAGAGAGGGGAGGGGGAAAATTCAATTGAAGAGGGTCCCAATGGGAAAAGAGCAACCGGAAAAGTTGGAGGGGAAAAAAGGGCGGAAGGAGCAGAAACAGGAAAGAGGGGCCCCTTCTCCAAAAAAGGGGAGAGGAGAGGGGCCGGAGAGGTCAAAAGTGGCCCAGCTAATTGAGTATATTCGGGAGGCGAAAGAGGAGTTGGATAAAGTAATTTTTCCAACTCCTACCGAATTAAAGCAGGGATTTATTTCTGTAATTTCGGTTGTAACAGTTGTGACCCTCTTTTTAGCCGTTGTGAATTTAATAATGGGGAAGTGGGTAGAAATTTTATTGTAAGGTAGGGTGGTATGGAGCAAAAGACTCAAGAGCAGCAGCAGAGTGGGAAAAAATGGTATGCCCTTCAGGTCTACTCAGGGAGTGAGCTGGCAGTAAAGAGGGCAATTGAGAATTTAAAACAGGAGTTAATGGACAACCGGATTGGCCGGGTAGTAGTCCCAACAGAGCAGGTGATTGAGGTCCGGAACGGGAAGAAGCGGATTTACGAGCGGAGTCTCTATCCGGGGTACGTCTTTTTAGAGGCAGATTTGGATATCGACCTCTGGCAGAAGATTCAGTCGTTGCCAAAGGTCGGTCGATTTATTGGGGAGTCTAAAAAACCGACTCCGTTAAAAGAGGAGGATATTAAATTAATCCTCGAAAAGGCGGAGTATAAAGGGGCACCGAAGCCAAAAGTTAGCTTTGAGGAAGGGGAGTTGGTTCGGATTAACGAGGGGCCTTTTGCCAACTTTACTGGGGAAGTGGAGGAGTTTGACTATGAGAAGGGGATTTTAAAGATAAATGTCACAATCTTTGGCCGGAGTACTCCGGTGGAGATGCACTATACCAAAGTTGAAAAAATCATTTAAAAGGGAGCAAAATGGCTAAAAAAGTTGTCGAAAAATTGAAACTCCAAATTCCAGCTGGGAAGGCCAATCCGGCACCACCTGTTGGACCGGCGTTGGGGCAACGGGGGATTAATATTATGGAGTTTTGTAAAGCGTTCAATGAGAAGACCCGGGATATGATGGGGTATATTATCCCGGTGGAGATTACGGTCTATTCCGACCGGAGTTTTACATTTGTAACAAAGCAACCTCCGGTTAGTGACTTGTTGAAAAAGGCGGCGGGGATTCAGAAGGGGTCTTCCAATCCGTTAAAGGAGAAAGTTGGGAAAATAACCCGGCAACAGCTCCGGGAGATTGCAGAGCGGAAACTCCCCGATTTGAACACCGATGACATTGAAGTGGCGATGCGGACAATTGAGGGGAGTGCAAAGAGTATGGGAATTGAGATTGTAGATTAGGGAAGGGGTTGTTCTGGGAAGGGGAGTGTTAGTTGAGCGGTGAGCGGTGAAGGGATTGTTTTAAAACTGAGTTAGAGTAGATTAAATAAGGTAGGAGTGGGACGATGGCGAAAAAACATGGGAAACGGTATTTAGAGCTATTGAAAAAGATTGATAAAGATGTTTACTCCCTTCGGGAGGCGGTTAAAAAAGTAAAAGAGTTAAAGTCGGCAAAATTTGACGAGTCTGTGGAGATTGCCCTCCGGTTGGGGGTCGACCCTCGGCACGCAGACCAGATGATTCGGGGTTCAGTAGTTCTTCCCCACGGAACTGGGAAGCAAGTGAAAGTAGCGGTACTGGCAAAAGGGGAAAAAGCGGAGGAGGCGAAAGAGGCGGGGGCTGATATTGTCGGGGAAGAGGAGATTCTGGAAATGATTAAAGAAGGGAATCTGGATTTCGATATTTTGATTGCCACTCCAGATATGATGGGGAAATTGGGCCGGTATGGACGTATTTTGGGCCCAAAGGGGTTAATGCCAAACCCAAAAACTGGAACTGTTACAATGGATGTGGCCACCGCCGTTAAAAATGCAAAGGCGGGACAGGTCAACTTCCGGGTAGACCGGAAGGGGAATATCCACGCAATGATTGGGAAGGCGTCTTTTACCGAAGAGCAACTCTTCGAAAATGCAAAGGCCTTTGTGGAGAAAATTAATAAAATGAAACCAGCGGCGGCAAAGGGGAAATATATCCAAAATGCGGCCCTCAGTTTAACAATGAGCCCCTCTGTAAATGTGGATATAAATGAGTTGTCGGAGTACAAATAGCCATTTTTTTTGGTAGAATTTCGCCGTTAAATCCCCAAGAGATGGGGCTAAGTCTCAGGACTTAGAAGGTAGGGGGAGTTAGGGTGGCCTCCCCGCCGCCCCTCCTTAAAACCTGCCCACCAGCAGGACCCTACCCAGTCTAAGCAGAAAGGAGCTCAATGCGGAAAGCACGGAAAAAGGAGATTATTGAGCAGTTGACCCAAGAGTTTACAAAAGATATGAGTATCTTTTTTGCCGATTACAAGGGTCAAACTGTTCAACAACTGGAGGAGTTGCGGAAAACGATACGGGAGGCTGGGGGAAAAGCCCGGGTGGCTAAAAATACATTGGCCCGGATTGCATTTGCTAACAATGGGGTAGAGGTGGAGTTGGAGGATAACAATATCTTCGTCTGGGGGGAAGATCAAATTACCCTGGCGAAGATTTTGGTAAAACACGCTACCACCTACAAAAATAGCTTTAAAATTAAGGGGGCAGTAATTGAAGGGGAGCCCCAACCGGCAGAGTATGTAATTGAAGTGAGTAAACTGCCGACCAGAGACGAGCTGTTGGGAATGGTGGCCTTTATGATGAAAGCCCCAGTTGCCAAATTTGCGTGGGGGCTTACTAAATTAATTGAAAAGCGGGAGGCAGAAGGAGCCCAGTAACCCTTTTGGAGGGTGAGAGGGTTTAAAAAAGGAGAGCAACGGTTTAAAAGGGCTGAGGTTCAAAAAGGGGAAACGGGAAAATAACAAATTTAAATTTTTAAAAAGGAGCTTCTATGGCGTGTACATTTGAGCAGATTTTGGAAACTATTGAGAATTTGACAGTTAAAGAGTTGAATGAGTTGGTAAAACTCTTTGAAGAGAAGTTCGATGTCTCTGCTCAACCGACTGTTGTAGCAGGGGCAGCTGGCGGGGCAGCAGCTCAAGAGGAGGAGAAGACCGAATTTGATGTAATTTTAAAAGCCCCCGGACCTAAGAAGATTAATGTAATTAAAGTGGTTCGGCAAATTACCGGGGCTGGATTGAAAGATGCAAAAGCGATGGTAGATAATGCCCCTACAACTTTAAAAGAAGGGGTCACCAAAGAAGAGGCGGAAGAGCTCAAAAAACTGCTGGAAGAGGCTGGAGCAGAAGTCGAAATCAAATAATTGGCCCTATTTTGGCTGGAAGGGGGGCTTATCTCCCCTCCTCTATCGTTAAAAATTTTGTATAATCCCCCGTTGGAAGTGGCTGGCAAAATTCCCAATTTTCTACGAAAACCTTCTGCAGGAGTGTCTAATGCTAAATAGTATCAAATCTGGGGAAAGATTACGGGTTGATTTCTCAAAAGTTCCTCAAATTTTGGATATTCCCAATCTCCTTCACCTGCAACAAAATTCATTTAAAGAGTTTATCAATTTGGAGAACCCAGAGGAAAGTGGGCTCCACAAAGTTTTTAAGTCGATGTTCCCAATTACCGATAATCAAAACCGAATTACAATTGAGTATTTGGGGCTAGAGTTTAAAAAACCGAAATATACTGTCCGGGAGTGTATGGAGAAGGGGCTCACCTACTCAATCCCAATCCGGATAAAAGTGAGATTGGTGATCCATGAACGGGATGAGAAGACTGGGGAGAAAATTGGGGTTAAAGATGTCCGAGAACAATATCTCTACATCCGGGATATTCCGTTAATGACCGACCGGACTAGTTTTATAATCAACGGGGTGGAGCGGGTTATTGTAAACCAACTCCACCGGAGTCCGGGGGTAATTTTTAAACAGGAAGAGGCTCAAAATAGTAACAAACTTCTCTACTCAGCCCAAATTATCCCAGACCGGGGGAGTTGGATCTATTTTGAATACGATGTAAAAGATGTCCTCTATGTCCGGGTTAATAAACGGCGGAAAGTTCCAGTTACAATTCTGCTCCGGGCGATGGATTACTCTAAAGAGGACATTCTCCGAATCTTCTACCCAATCCTAGACATTAAAGTAATTAATAACGGCTTCTACATTCCGACAACCCAGCTGGAACCGGGGAAATTGGGGTGGGATTTAAAGGATGAGGAGGGGAATTTAATTTTAGAGGCGGGGAAACGGCTCACCCCAAAACGGCTGGAGAAGATTCAACAGCAGTATCAATATGTAGAGTACCCAATTGAAATTTTACTGGACCGGACATTGGCAGAGCCGATTTACGATCCCCTAACAGGGGAGCTCCTTTTCGATACATTGACCCAATTGAATGAACATCGACTCCGGAAAATTGTAGAGCACCGGATTCCAGAGTTTAAAGTTGTAAACGACCGGGCGGAAGGGGTGGACGACTCAATTTTAAAAGCTTTTTATCAAGATATTGAGACCCTTAAAATTTTAAGACAGACTGAGACCGATAAAGATGGAAATCCAATTGAGAATGAGAATGATTTAGCCCGGATTCGAATTTTTAAAGTGATGAGACCGGGGGAGCCGGCCACTGTCCAGACTGCAAAAGACCTCTTTGAAAAACTCTTTTTCGATCCGGAGAGGTATGATTTAACCCAAGTGGGCCGGATGAAAATGAACCATAAATTGGGAATAGATGTTCCAGAGTATGTGGGAGTTTTAACATACCAAGATATTATTAAGACAATTAAGTACTTAATCGGGATTAAAAATGGGCAGGGGCAGGTGGATGACCGGGACCATTTGGGGAACCGGCGGATTAGAAGTATTGGGGAGTTGTTGGGAAATAAACTCCAAGAGGCTCTCACTAAAATGCAGAAGACAATCCGGGATAAAATGTCCACTGTCAACAATATTAATGAAATCCAGCCAATGGATTTAATTAACACAAAAATTATCACCACCACCCTACTGGACTTCTTTGCAACTGGACAACTTTCCCAATTTATGGACCAAACAAACCCCCTAAGCGAAGTGGCCCACAAACGGCGGATGTCCGCCCTCGGAGAAGGGGGGGTAACCCGGGAACGGGCCGGTTTTGAAATCCGGGATGTCCACCCCAGCCACTACGGAAGAATCTGTCCAATTGAGACTCCAGAAGGGCAAAATATTGGGTTGGTAAACACCCTTGCCACTTATGCAAAAGTGAATAAATATGGGTTCATTGAAGCCCCTTACCGCTCCGTTGAAAATGGGGTTGTAAAACGGGATATCCACTACCTAACCGCCACCCAAGAGGAAGAGAAGGTAATGGCCCCCGCCTCTGTCCCTGTGGACGATGAAACAGGGGGGATTTTGCAAGATTTGGTAGAGGCTCGGAAAGATGGGGAGATTATCTTAGCCGACAGGCGGGAGGTGGATTATTACGACTTAAACCCAAAGATGATTGTTGGGGTTGGGGCCAGTTTAATCCCCTTTTTGGAGCACGATGACGCAAACCGGGCGTTAATGGGGGCCAATATGCAACGGCAGGCGGTGCCATTGCTAAAATGTGAAGCTCCAATTGTTGGGACAGGGATGGAAAAGTATGTTGCCCGGGACGCTTGGCAAATTGTAAAGGCGAAACGGCCGGGGAAGGTGATTAAAGTGGATGCCCGGAATATCTACATAATGGGGGAGGATGAAGAGGGAATCTCCTATATAGACCACTACTCCCTGGAGAAGTACCTTCGGACAAACCAAAATACCTGTTTCGATCAGCGCTCAATTGTAAAAGAGGGAGATTGGGTGGAAGCGGGGCAGGTGATTGCCGACGGTCCTTCGATGGATAAAGGGGAATTGGCCCTGGGAAAAAATGTGTTGGTTGCCTTTATGCCTTGGAACGGGTACAACTTTGAGGACGCAATTGTATTGAGTGAACGGATTAGTATCGACGATGTCTACACCTCTGTCCATATTTATGAAGAGGTTTGCGAAGTCCGGGAGTTGAAACATGGGGTAGAGGAATTGACCCCGGATGTCCCAGATGTAAAACCGGAGTACCTCAGCCATTTGGATGAGACAGGGATTATTAAAATTGGGACCTATGTAAAACCGGGGATGATTTTAGTTGGGAAAGTCTCCCCAAAAGGGGATGTCCGGCTCACCCCAGAGGAGCGGTTACTCAAATCTATCTTCGGAGATAAGAGTGGCCATGTTGAAAACACCTCTCTAAAAGCAGGGGCCAGTCTGGAGGGGGTTGTAATTGATGTAAAGGTCTACACAAAGAAGGGGTACGAAATCGATAAGCGAAGTCAAGAGGTTTACGAAGAGGAGCGGGCCCGGATTGAGGAGGTCTATCAAAATAAATTTGAAATTATTGACCGACAAGAACATCTAGCTTTAATCTCCCTTTTGGCCAATTCTCCGGTAAAAGAGGAGGTTACTTTAAAAGGGCGGACCTTTAAAGAGGGAGAGTACATTCCCCGGGAGATATTGGAAGGGATGAATATCTTCCTATTGTTGACCCTTCTAAAGCGGTACGACGAGAAGGTCCGGCTCAAATTTGAGAAATTGAAGAAAAAATATCAACGGGAAAAAGAGGAGATTCGCCGGGAACGGGATGAGAAACTGGAGGTATTGGAACGGGATGATATTCTCCCCAACGGGGTGGCAAAAATGGTGAAAGTTTACATCGCCAATAAGCGGAAGATTAAAGTTGGGGATAAAATGGCCGGTCGCCATGGAAATAAAGGGATTGTCAGTATTATTGTGCCCCAAGAGGATATGCCCTATATGGAGGATGGCCGGCCGGTGGACATCGTTTTAAATCCTCTGGGGGTTCCTTCCCGGATGAATATTGGGCAAATTTTGGAGACCCATTTGGGGTTGGTTGGGAAGAAGTTGGGGGAACAGATAGAGATGATATTGAAGGAGAAGCGGGCCGACATTGCGACAAAACTCCGGGAGAAGATGAAGGAAATTGTCCGGGTGGCCAAATTTGGGGAGAGGTATGTAGAGTTTCTGGACTCCCTGTCCGATGACCAGCTATTGGAGTATGCCCGGGATTGGGCAAAAGGGGTTAAATTTGCAACCCCGGTCTTTGAAGGGGTAAATGATGAAGAATTCCGGAAACTGTTTGAGATGGCCGGAATCCCAGCCGATGGAAAAACCCAACTCTACGATGGCCGAACCGGGGAACCAATTAAAGAGCTGGTAAATGTGGGGTATATGTATATGTTAAAACTCCACCATTTGGTGGATGATAAAGTCCACGCCCGAAGTATTGGGCCCTACTCATTAATTACCCAACA
>JBDONQ010000194.1:0-2408 GCA_039831255.1 Campylobacterales bacterium | reverse complement strand
GGCCGATACTTTTTGTAGAGCTCTAAAAACTGTTCCATTTTGTGGGTCGGGGAGGGGGTTTTAACCACCTCAGCCCCAATCTGCCGACCAAAAATCTCGTACATCGCAAAGGTAACCCCAGCTGTTAAAATCCGTTTTGGGGCCCGGGCTTGGACCGCCAATTTTAAAACTTCATCACTCCCAGATCCAATTAAAATCTCCTCTTCCCGGACTTGGAACCGATTGGCCAACCCCTTTTTTAGGAGGGGGTAGCTATCGTCCGGGTACCGATTTAAATGGCGGGCCCAGTGGGCCACCACCTCCTCTACCCCGGGAGGGGGGCCCAGTGGGTTCTCATTGCTGGCCATTTTAATTACCTCCTCCGGCTTAATCCCAAACTGGGCTACCACCTCCTCAACTGGTCTCCCCGGCTCGTAACTCTTCAAATTGGAGAGATGCTGAAACATTGAACCCCTTTTTTTAGCCACAATTTTACCGGTTCCAGTGGGGGCTCTCCAGTTGGGAAAAGGGATTGTTAAAATAGGTGGAGATTTTGAGTAGAGAGTTAGGAGGGCGGATGAGGTGCGGAATTTTTGATAGTGGGATTGGGGGGTTAACTGTGGCGGGGGAGTTGTTAAAAGGGGGGGTCTTTAACCGGTTAATATATTTTGGGGACACTGCCCGAGTCCCCTACGGGGGGAAACATGAGAGCACAATTATCCGATACTCGTTGGAAGCGTTGGAGTTTTTACGGAATTTTGATCCGGACTTTTTGGTAGTGGCTTGCAATAGTGCCAGTGCAGTAGCATTGGAGGAGTTGCGACGGGAAGCGGAGTTTCCGGTGGTGGGGGTTGTAGAGGCGGGGGTGGAGGGGGTAGTTCAATTGGCCCGCCAGCGGGGGCTCTCCAACCCCCCAATCCTATTAACCGGGACAAAGGCGACAATTAACTCCAACCTCTACCAGCGGTTACTGAAAGGGAGGGGGTTTACAAAAATTTACCCAATTCCAACCCCGCTACTGGTTCCAATTGTGGAAGAGGGGCTCTGGGATGGGCCGGTTCCAGAAGCGATTTTTACCCACTATTTCTCCAACCTTCCCCGGGAGGAGATTGAGATTGTGGTACTGGGGTGTACCCATTACCCTTTTTTGACCCCCCTTTTTAAAAAATATTTCCCCAATAGTGGGCTGGTCCATTCTGGGAAAGCGATACTCCACTATTTAACCCGCTACTACAATCTCCCAATCGGCCGATACAAAGACCCAAAAATTGAGATTTACGCCTCTGAAAATGTGAAAGGGGTCCGGGAGACTGCCCGCCGGTGGATGGCCCAAATTGGGGCCCCCCTCTCCGAAGGGTTTTAAAGCCCAATCTCCCCCCTAAACCACTTCAACCCGTTCAAATAGCTCTGAAGGTCGGCCACCCTTTTAAAAGCAATATCCATCCCGGTGCCGTGGCCCACTGAAGCCCGTTTTATCGGGAGTCCTAAAGTTACATTAATCACCTCCCGGAAGTAGAGGGCCTTCAACGGGGCCAGCCCTTGGTCATGGTAGAGAGCCACGAATCGCCCCTCCCGGTGGATAAAGGCCACATCTGGGACCAACGGCCCAAAAAATATCTCCCGCCCCAGCTCCCGATTGGCCCCCTCAATTGCCGGCCCAATCTCCTCTAGCTCCTCCCGGCCCAAAACCCCCCGGTCTCCGGCGTGGGGGTTTAAACCTAAAACCCCAATGGAGGGGAATTGGGTCTCCCGGTAGAACTGGAGGAGAAACCGCTGTAGGGGGTCTCTCTTCACCCGGGCTGGCACTTCGGAGAGGGGGATGTGTTCAGTGTAGAGCCCCACCATCAATTCTGGAACCCCCATCATCATTATTGCCGGCCTCCGGAACCGGTGGCGAAGGTAGTCGGTATGCCCTTTAAAAGGGATTCCCGCCAGTTGCCACCCCTCCTTCTGAATTGGAAGGGTCATAACCCCATCCACCTTCCCCGCTGCCGCCAACTCCACCCCCAATTGGAAACTTTTAAAGGAGATAAGCCCCCCTTCCCTCGTCACCACCCCCGGTTCCAGTTGGAAAGGGGGAAGGGTTGGGGGTTCTACCACCTGGAACCCCTCGGGGATTGGAATTCCCAGAATTTGGGCCCCCTGCTCCACCACTTTCTGACTCCCGATGTAGAGAGGGTCCACCAGCTGGAGGGCCCGCCAATGGGCCCGGAGGGCTATCTCCAATCCAACCCCGTTGGGCTCCCCCAATGTAATTGCTATTTTAGGTCTCATCTCTGCTCCTTTCAACCAATTTCCCCAATTTTAAATAAAAACCCAACCAAACCCCAGCCACTGGAGATTTGGAATAGGGAATAGGGTCTCTCAGGAGTTTTGGAGAGATTGAAGCTTTG
The DNA here is from genome assembly GCA_039831255.1 of Campylobacterales bacterium. Taxonomy (GTDB): domain Bacteria; phylum Campylobacterota; class Campylobacteria; order Campylobacterales; family Nautiliaceae; genus PUXY01. Next base: position 36 of record JBDONQ010000194.1, on the reverse strand, counting down.
GCAAATCCCGCCGAAACCATCGCCTTTTAAGGCGGT
>JBDONQ010000096.1:0-2411 GCA_039831255.1 Campylobacterales bacterium | reverse complement strand
TTCCCCCGACCTGCAACTCTCCCCCTACCGGTAAATCCACCTCATTTATTAAAATGTCCCCATCTATCTCTGGAGCAAAAATCTCCGGCCGGAAGGAGTAGAAGAGGCCGTCGGAGGTTCTCCCCTCCAAATATCCGTTTAACCGGCGACCAACCCATCTCCTCTTCCGCTCCCGGGTCCGCTCCTCCACCACTTCAGCCAACTCCTCCAATCTTCGGCCAATCTCCTCCTCTGGCACTTTTCGGAGCATTCGAAACGCAGTTGTGTCCTCTTCATCAAAGTAGTGAAACAGGTTTACCCGGTCAAACGGAAACTCAATTAAAAACTTTTTTAGCTCTTGGAAGTCGTGGAGGGTCTCCCCTGGGTGCCCCACTATTATTGAAGTGCCAATGTAACTATCAGGGTAGGAGGCCATCAACTCCAATAGGGATAAGAGCCGTTTATTGCTCCGACCCCTCCCCATTTGCCGAAGGACCCGAGGGGAGATATGTTGAATTGGAAAGTCAAAATAGGTGGCCAAAACTGAGGAGTCGGCAATTGCCCGGACAATCCTTTTATTAGTGGTGCCCGGGTATAGATAGAGAATTCTTCCGGTAATTCCATCAATCCTCTCCAGCTCCTCAATTAACCGAATTAACCCATCTTTAATCCCCAAATCGAGGCCGTAACTGGAGGAGTCTTGACTAATAAAAGTTATATCCCGGTACCCCTGATCCCGGAGTCTCACCACCTCTTCCAACACCTCCTTCACCGGCCGGGACTGGAGGGGCCCTTTAAAGGAGGGAATTGCACAGAAACTGCACTTTTGGTTGCACCCCTCACTCAACTTCAAATAGGCGTGGTAGGGGCTATTGAAAATTAAGCGGGGTTCCCGGTGGATTAAGAAAGTTTTATTGGTGAAGTAGGTTTTCACTCCTTTCTCCAGCACTTTGTCGATAATTCCAAACTCTCCAACCCCGGTCCATAGGTCCACCTCCGGAATCTCCCGAGGCAACTCCCACTGGTACCGCTGGCTAAAACATCCGGTTACAACCACTTTTGCCCCCTCCTTTTTCCGGTGGAGGGCATCCAAAATTGTCTCTATCGACTCCTCTTTTGCCGGCTGAATAAAACCGCAGGTATTGATAACAATTAAATCCGCCTCCTCCAACTGGGGAGTGAATTGATACTTTTCAATTAATCGGGCAGCCATTACCTCACTGTCAACTAAATTTTTACTACAACCCAGTGAAATTATGTGAAATTTGGGTTTAAACCCTTGACTCTCCATCCCAATCCCTTTTAATGGGGTTTTAAAAAATAATAACGATATAATATCTGACCAGAGATTGAAAAAAAGGGCGGAGATGAAGAGAGGGTTATTAATTCCAATAGTGCCGGTGCTGGTGTTGGCAGTGGACCCCTTTTCAATAAACTTAAACAATCCTCAAAATTTAAATATGTTGACCCCCCAAGAGCGGGCAATTGTCCAAAATAAACAGCAAATTTTAATTTTGAGCGATAAATTAAGGCAACTGGAGAAGGAATTCAAAAACCGGAAACTGATTGTGGAGACCAAGTTGGAGGAGTATGGGACCCAACTTCAAAATTTGGCAAATCAGATTCAGGGGCTCAATAGTGCAATGGTGGAAGTCACCTCAGCCAAATTGCAGATTAGCAACAATACCCAAGATATTCAGGGTCTTCAGCAACGGGTCACAAAACTGGAGCAACAGATGACCCAACTCCAGAAGCAGGTAACCGCACTGGAGAAGAGTCAACAGGAGAATTTTAAAGTGATTAAGGGGACCCTTCGGCAGGTGTTGAAAGAGTTGTCTCAGTTGGGGGGAAAGGTGACCCCAGCCGGAGTAGTTCCCAACTCTGAAATAAATTTAAACCTCTCCCCCCGGGAGGCGTTCCGGCGGGCTAAAAAACTATTCCAGCAGGGGGATTTGGAGGGGGCGGAAAAACTCTTCTTAGTGACCTACTCTAAAAATTATATGCCGGCCACTACCTCCTACTACTTGGGGGAGATTAATTTCCAAAAGGGGAAATATAAAGAGGCGGTAGCTTTCTACAAAGAGAGTTTAACCCGGTATCCAAAACCCCTCTCTTTTACCTCCCGGATGCTCTATCATTTGGGGGTTGCATTTAAAAAGTTGGGATATACCGATAAAGCCCGGCTCACATTTCAAAAACTGATTCGGCGGTTCCATGACCAGTATGCCACAAAGGGGAAAGAGGAGTTGAAACAACTTTAAATTTAAAGGGTGACCAATGGGCATAGGAAAATATCTGATTGGAGCAATTGGGGTAGCTCTATTAATTGGAGGGTGTGCAAAGAAAAATCCCCCCGACAACTTCTACACCGATACTGGGTTGGACCATACCCCCGGGACCCAAGTCTCCCTCCCCCTCCCGGGACAGGGGAC
>JBDONQ010000090.1:0-2411 GCA_039831255.1 Campylobacterales bacterium | reverse complement strand
CTCTGATTCTCCTGAAACCAGATTTCTGAGAGCTGGTCACTACTCAACTCCCCAGGGGCTTCAAAAACCCGTCGCTCAAAATTTGTAAAGACAATTTGCCGGAAGAGGGTTGCAAAGATATCTTCAATTTTGGAGGCATAGAGGGGGAGGAGTTGGTCCGGGGGAAGCTCCTGTTTCAACTCCTCAAAGAGGACCATCTCCGCAAAGATGGAGGCTGTTTCGGCTGTAGTTAACGGAGTATGTTGGTTTAGATATCCAGCCTGCTGACTCAAATATTGGTGAATAGTATGTCCCAATTCGTGGGCCAATGTAAAGAGGTCCCGATTGGTTTCGGTGTAATTTAGAAGTAGATAAGGATGAGCTGAGGTGACAGTGGAACAGGAAAAAGCCCCCCCCCGTTTCCGCTCTCGGGGATAGAGATCTATCCATCCCTCTGTAAAGGCCTTTACTGCAATCTCCTCAAAAACTGGTGAAAAGTTTCGAAAACTTCGCAATACAATCTCCATTCCCTCCTCAAAAGAGACCTTCCGCTCCTCCATTTTTAACGGGGCGTATCGGTCAAAATCGAACAACTCCTCTAGCCCCAATAACTCCTTCTTCACCCGATAGTAATCGGCCACTATCTCAAAATTTCGGTTTACCACCTCTACCAATGAATCGACACTCTTCCGGCTCACTTGATTGGAGAGGTGCCGGGGGGCTTCCGGGTCTGGATATCCCCTAATTTCGCAGTAGGTCAATTTCCAATCCTGCTTAATCCGGTTGTAGATAAATGTCAATAGGGGCAATCGCTTTTCCAACTCAATTGTAAAGAGAACTTGGGCCCTCTTCCGGACCTCCCGGTCTGGGGAGTAGAGTTTTGCCAACAACTCCTCCTCCCCAATCTCCTGTTGGTCCCACTGGACCCGGAGACGTCCCAACTCTTCGTCAAAGAGCCGGGTAAAAGCGGAGAAGGAGGTTAAATTTTTTTGGGTTAAAATTTGCTCCTCCCGCTCCCCCAACCGGTAGGGTTTCTCCGCTACCCACCTCTCCAGTAGATACCGATACCGGCCGCTGTCGGCGATAAATTGTCGCCGTCTCTCCTCCGGCAACTCTAAAAACTCCAGCTCAAACCAGAGGAGATTATTCTCCACTTTTGTAGCTTTTTCCTCTACCTCAGCCAAAAAAGGGCCATTATTACTATCCTCGGCGAAGAGGAGGAAACTGTAAACTTCAACCCTTCCAATCCCCTCCAATAGCTCTTCGTACTCCTCCAACACCCGACGAAAATGGTGGGGGGAGTAAGTAGCCAATCGCCCCCGATGGGTTTCAGTGAATTGCCGGGTCCTATTTTCTAACTCCTCCAGCAATTTCAACGCCTCTTCCCGACTTTTAAAAAGGGGTTTTAAATCCCATCTCATTTTCCACTCCTTTCAATTTTTCTGAATCGATTGGAGAGGGTTATCCCTTCCGCTCCCACTTCTCAATTGGGACGAAGAGGGTTCCCCCCCTCTGGACCCCCTCCAGTAGAAGGGTCCTAAAATTCTGTAGGTCAAATCCGCTGGTCAGGTAGAGGGGAATCCCCCGCTCCATTAAAAATTTAGCCGCCTTTAACTTCGTAACAATCCCCCCGGTAGCAAACTGGTCATTGGGATTGCACTGCTGATTTAGCCACTCCTCTTTAATTGAAGTTACCACCATTAACGGTTGGGACCCCTCCTCCTGAGGATTCCGGTCATAAAAAGCATCAATATCGCTTAAAATTACCAGTAAATCCCCCCCAAAATAGTAGGTCACATAAGCACTCAACTGGTCGTTGTCTCCGATAATCATCTCTTCAATTGAGACTGAGTCATTCTCGTTAATAATTGGAATGCACCGGTTTTCCAAAAGGACCTCAATCATCTGCTGGGCATTTTGGGTCCGGCGACGGCTATCAAAATCGGCAGCGGTCAATAGCACTTGAGCTACAACAATTTGGTATTGGGCAAACCGCTCCCGATACTCCTTCATTAGCAGGGGTTGGCCAATCGCTGCCAGTGCCTGTTTGTGGACCAGATTCCGCCGGTCCAACTGGCAAACCCCATACCCGGCTCCCACTGCCCCACTGCTAACCAGAATTATCTGATACTCCTGCCGGTGGAGGTCCGCCAAAAGCCCGACAATTTTATCAATCCGGGAGCTCAAACTCCCATTTTCATAAAGGGTTGCGGTTCCCACTTTTACAACAACCCGTTTTACCCGTTCCAAATCTCCCCTCCTATCTGTTGATATCGGCGGTAGTAGTGGCGGACAAACCCCTCCGCTTCCCGGTTAATTGGGTAGTAGTTCCCCCCTTTTTTCCGGATAAACCCTTTTAAGAATTCCCAACTATCCCCTTTTTTAGTGTAAAGCTCTCCCAATTTCCGATACTTTTCCAAATACCACTTTTT
>JBDONQ010000031.1:0-8521 GCA_039831255.1 Campylobacterales bacterium | reverse complement strand
TAATTGTGGATGAGGTCCAATTAATTACCCCAGATTATATGAGTATGATTTTAAGCCGAATGGGGGAGGGGAGTAAACTATTCCTGTTGGGGGATTTAAAGCAGACCTACTCCACCCTCTCCCAACGGGAGAGTGGCCTCTATCGGCTCCAACAAGCTCTGCCCCACTCCCACTTAGCGTGGGTAGAGCTCCAGAAAATTTACCGGAATAAATTGACAGAAATTGCCTTTAAAATTATTGGGGCGGAGGGGTAGCCCCCTCTCTCCTCTTCCTCTATCTCACTTTTGAGTAAACTGCCCCTTTCTCATCCAGTAAAACTTTCTTTAAATTCCCCTTTTTAAACATATTGCAAACTATTATTGGAAGTCGATTTTCCCGGGCCAGAGCAATTGCAGTGTCATCCATTACTTTTATATGCTCTTTTAACGCCTCCTCATAACTAACTTCCGGAAGTAGTTTTGCGTCGGGGTATTTGGCTGGGTCTTTGTCGTAAATACCATCCACCTTTGTAGCTTTTACAATTTTACTAGCTCCAATTTCACTGGCCCGGAGAACCCCAGCGGTATCGGTTGTAAAGAATGGGTTTCCAGTTCCTCCGACAAAAATAACAATTCTCCCTTTTTCCAGATGGTGGACCGCTTTCCGGCCAATAAAATTTTCGGCAATCTCTTCCATTTTTATTGCACTTTGAAGTCGGACATCCAGCCCGTGATGTTCCAGCGCCTCCTGGAGGGCAATTCCATTTATTACAGTTGCCAACATCCCCATATAATCCCCGCTGGTCCGTTTAATAATTCCATCTTGGGTGGCACTGACTCCCCGGATAAAATTGCCCCCCCCAATTACAATTCCAATTTCAAACCCCAAATCTTTAACCTCTTTTATCTCTCCAGCAATGTAGTTCAAAACTTGGGTATCAATTCCAAACCCATTCCCCCCGGCCAACGCCTCCCCGGAGAATTTCAGGAGAATCCGATTCTCTTTAATTTTCATCTTTCTCCCTCCTGTTGAGCTTCCAAATTATACCAATCAATATCCATCTCAGGTTGATATTACAGTTTCACAATTTTGGCTCCCAACCCCCCCAGCTGAGGGGGAGCATCTTCAAACCCTTTCACCAACGGATGCCGTTCCAGCAACTCCCGGACCCCCCGGGCTAAAACTCCTCCCCCTACCCCATGTTTAATAATTACCTCTTCTAAGCCGGCCAATACAGCCCGGTTTAAAAACTGCTCTACCTCTTCCAATGCCTCCTCCAACCGCTTCCCGTGAAGGTCCAGAATCAAATCAGCCCGGTTCAGCTTCGGTTTTACAACTTTAAATCTCCCCTCCCCGGGCCGTTCCGCCCGCTGTAACCGGTTCAATGGAATTGTAATCCGCTTCCCATCCACCTCCACAACCCCATTTCTCCCCTTTATCTCCACCAACTCTCCGAAATTGTTCCGGAACTGGACCCAATCCCCCACTGCCGGGGTCCACTCTGGAAGGGACCCCCCTTCCACTTTTTCAATTTTAGGATTAAATTTGGCCACCGCCCCCTTTCGGAGTTGATGGGCCCTCCCCAAATGACGGTGGAACTGTTCTTCCCGGCGAGCCTCTCGAAAAGCCCGTTTTGCCTCCTCTATTGCCCGGTGGAATTCCCGTTCAAGCCGGCTCTTCTCCCGCTCCAACTCCACTTCCCACTCCCGCTGTTTTAATTTAAACTGACTCTTCTCCCGGGCCAGCCGGTCCCACTCCTCTTCCAACTCCCTCTTCTTACGTTTCAACTCCTGTTCCAATTGGGTTGACCGGTCAATTAAACTCTCCAACCGCTCCAGATCTGCACTATACTCCCGACGGGCCCGTTGGACCAGCTGATACGGGAGGCCATACCGGAGGGCTGTTTCAAAAGCGTAACTCTTTCCAATTGTCCCTTTTACAAATTGGAAAGTGGGACGCCGATTTTTTAAATCGTAGAGGGCCGCCAACAACTCCACATTGGGGTTGTCGGCTAACAGGGAAGCGAGCCGTTTATGGTGGGTTGTAATTACAATCCGATGCTTTTTCATCAACTCCTCCACCACCACTTTAAACAAAATCGCCGCTTCATTGACGTCGGTCCCCAACTCAATTTCATCTACCCCAACTAGCCCCCGCTCCTCCCGAAAGAGATGGCTAAACTCCTGAATTCGGCCGGCGAAAGTGGAGATATCCTCTTTTGTGTTTTGGGGGTCACTGATAATTGGAAAAATCCCGCGGAATAGCGGAATTTTTGTCCCTTCCCGGGCTTGGAACGGAAGGAGATGTTTTCCCAAAAAAGCGGCGGTTAATAGGGATTTTAATAGCATTGTCTTTCCCCCGGCATTGACCCCGGTTACAATTAAAACTTGACTCTCCCACTCCAAATTTAATGGGATGCAACTCTGGAGGGCCGGGTGACAAAATTCCCGGAGTTTAAAGAGCCGTTGGGGGGTGGGGAGAAAGAAGGAGTACCCCTTTTGCCGGCCAAACTGGACCCGGGCTTGGAGCTGGTCAAATTTATCAAACTCCCGATTGATGTATTCTAAAAATCGGACCCATTTCCGCAATTTTTCAGAAAAATCCCGGGCCACCCGGTAGAGGAACTCCTCCCGCTGACTCAGTAACTGCTCCCGCTTCTCCTTCAATTTTCGGAGGGTGGAGGGAATTACATAGAAAAAGCCACTACTACTCCGGCCAATAATCTCCCCTTTTAAGATGTGGTGGAACCCCCCCCTGAGGAGGAGAGCCTCTTCCCGATTCACTAAGTGAATCTGCCGGTCTACTAAGTAATTTTCCAGTTTCCGGGAGTTGATATACCGGTAGAGTTCCCGGCGAATCTCCTGCTCCAGCTCTTTTAACCGCCGGTCAATCTCTTCCAACTCTTGGAACCCAGTTACCTCCCCCTCTTTTGTGTAGTGACGTCTCTTCAACTGGAGAAGGGGTTCGGGGATTCTAATTTGTTGAAACCACTCCTCCAACTCCCCCCACTGTTGGGATTTTAAATAGTGAAAATATTCTACAATTTGCAAAAAGTCGAAAATTTGCCGATGGTTTAAGACTCCAAATTTTTTTAAATGGATAATCTCCCGATCCAGTGGGGGAACCTCTGGGGGTGGGGAAAATTGATACTTTTCCAATCCTTTTAGGTATTTAAAGTTTTTCTTCAAATCTCCGATTAGAGAGTACCCCTTTGGCCGGGCAAAAAAACTCTCCAATTGGGCCAAATACTCCTCCAAATCGAGCCGTTTTATCAACTCCTCCCGCTCCATCTCTCTCCTCCTTTAAAAACTCAACAGAGCTTCAACGGCGGGTAAAACTGCCGAGAATTTTAGCAATTCAGGAAGGGGAAGGGACTCTCTCCCATTCAAAGAAGAGCTCTATTTTAAGGAGAGAGCTCAATTGGGGATGGGCAGTTACTCTCCTGCCACTTAAACTGGAGTGCCCCCCAGTTCTGAGATTGGTATTTCAGTTTCAGCGGGTAACCGGTTTTCGGGAACTTTACCAGATAGTACCTCATCCAATTATTGTAAAATGGAAAATTTTTATACAATACAAAGCTAGGAATTGTGTTATTTATCTCAGTGGGAGGATGGCCATTTAGAGTTAAATTGAATTCTGGATTAGTTAAATTGTTCTCAAAATCGTTATAAACTCCAATTAGGAAAGTGGGGCTGGTAAAACGGTGGGGGTAGAGGGGGTTTAAATAGGTGGCATCTACCAGTGCCTTTGTCTCCAGCGAGTTGGAGAGTTGCCCCCGCTGGGTGTAGGTAAGGGCTTTCCGGTAGAGGGGGTCTGGCCGGAGGGCCTCCTTCAACTGGCTGGTCCCAGAACACCCCCCTACCAATCCCCCCACAATTAGGGTCGCCACCCAAACTTTCAAGGACTCCATCTCCGCCCTTTTTGCCAATTATATCAAACAGGGTCGGCCAGAGAGGGGAGGAGAGCCACTATAGAGAAAGGAGTGGAATGAGGTTTAAAGTAATTGGAATTGGAGATTACAAAGGGAAGTGTGTCTATGAAGAGACAGAGGATATTTTAATGGTAAACGAGGAACCGGTACTGGATTTTAAAAAGAAAGGGTTTGAAGATTTTCACAAATATGCGAAATTTCTGATAAATCACAAATGGGGACGGGCTTGGATTTCTTTCCAATTTATCCCCAGTAATTACCAGATTTTAAAGCGGAAATTTGCAATTATTACCGCTTCCAACCCTCAAAATCTCCATTTAAATGAGTTTTCCAATTTCCTCCGGAATGGGGAGTTGGAGCGGGCAATTCGCCGGAAACATTTCGACTATTTAACTTCAATTGGGGAGCTTTCCCACACCTTCCGATACTACTTCTTAGTTTACGAAATTCCAAAACGGGAAGCGTTGGGGTTGGCCCGGCAGTTTGACCAACATAGTTTTTTCTACAACGATGGGAAGAGTATTGCATTTATCGATACCAAAACTGGGGAACCATTCCTCTATTACGACTACTCTTCCCACTTTAAAGAGAAGAGGGGGGATCGATGACCCCGGAGGAGTTGGAACGGTTAAAAAATCGGAAGTTAACCGGGCCGGAGAAGGGAGGGGTCACCGCTGCTCTGTTAATGTTTTTTGGAATTGGAATGATAATGGGGGGGAGTAGTGGGGGGAATAATCCAATTTTTTACACTGGAACGGGGATTTTTTCAATGGGGGCTGGAATTGCCCTCTATCTCCTATTCAAATATCAACCCTCAGGGAAAGGGGCTTGGGATGAGGAGGAATTGGACCAAAAAGAGGGAAAGGGGGAGTAGTTTTCAATTGGAGGGTTTAAAGGCTAAAAAAGTGGCAAAGTTGTTCCACTGGAAAATTGTCTCCACAGGGGCAAAGCCGGCCCCCCTCAACAACTCCCGATTCTCCTCCAGTGTGTATGGAATTAACACATTTTCCAACGCCTCCCGTTTTTGGGAGATTTCGTAATCGGAGTATCCCATTTTTCGTTTAAATTGGTAATAGATATCGATTGAGACCCGGTTGAACCACCCCTCTGGAAAAATCACTTTTTCGGCGGCGAAGAAGAGTCCTCCGGGGGTTAGCCACCGATAAATCTGCCGGACCAGTTCCCCCCGTTTTAGAGGGCGGACAAATTGAAGGGTGTAGTTGGCCACCACTACCGTTGCCCCTTCCCACTGGGAGTCAAAGAAATCCCCCTCTACCCACTCCACCTCTACCCCCAACGCCTCCCCTTTTAACCGGGCCCTCTCCAACATCGGTTTTGAGTTATCAATTCCGATCAATCGGAGGGCTGGAATCTCCTTTCCCAGTTTTAACAAAAAATTTCCGGTGGAGCACCCCAAATCTATAACCAAATCCCCCGGTTTTAAAAACCGCTTTAAAATCTCAATCTCAAGTTGGAGATTTTCCCAATAGAATGGGACACTCCGCTGAATCATATCGTCAAAAACTGAGGCAACCCGCTCATCAAACTCAAACTGCCTTTTAATTGGGATGGAAAAGAGGGAATCCCTCTCCCCTCCAATCTGAAGGGGGGCTTCAATTGGGGCTGTACTCCTCTCCTGCTCCCCCATCTCTACCTCCTTTTTTTTAAATAATATCCAACCCTACCTCCCCATTTTCCAATCGGAATTTAGCGAAATTGAGGCTGGTTAATAGTTAAAAATTGAAAGTTGGATAAACTATTTCTCAAAAAAGGAGTGATTTTGGAGGAGATTGTCGAATATACCTACTCCCAATTTCAGTTGGACCTCCGGAAGTGGGGGAAACGGCTCTACCGGCTTAAATTTGGGTCCCCAGCGTTGGATGGGATTTTAGCGGTAAGTCGGGGGGGGTTGACCTTTGCCCACCATCTGGCGGAGTTATTGGAGTTTCGACAGGTGGAGGTGGTAAATGCAATCTCTTATGAGGGTATGGAGAAGATTGGAGAACCAATATTCTCCCCCCTCCCCGATTTAAGCCCCTATTTTCATATTTTAGTCGTGGATGATATTGCTGACTCTGGGGAAACCCTTCTGGAGTTGAATAAATTGATCAAAGAGGGGTACCCTCAGTTGAAAGTGACCACAATTACAATCTTCTCCCGCCCCAAAAATCTCTACACCCCCAATTACTACTTCCACACAACTACAAAATGGGTCCACTTTTTCTGGGAGGCGGAGTTGTAACAACTGCTCAACAATTACCAGATAAACCCAACTCCCCCATACCAGTTGGATTCAAAGGGGGCGTCCCAGTGGAAGTTCCGATAGCCGACGAAAATTTCCCCATTTTGGGTCAGTTGGACCCCCCACTCCAATTGATATCGATAAAAATGGCTCTGGGTTCCAAAAGTTAAAACGGGAGGGGCATACTCCCCACTCCCTTCCAAATACCACGGAACGAAGCCGTAGGGGTAGGTAAAACGGATACTTCCCCCGATTGGGAGGCTATTCCAACTCCCCGAATGGGTCCAATGGCAGAAGAGGGTAAATTGAAGGGTTGGATACCCTAAAAAAGGGCCAGAGGTTCCAAACCCAATCTCCCCCCAGTTCCGCTCCTCCCCCTGGCGATGGAGCCACTCCCCCTCCCAAAAGAGGGAGTTCTGATGAAAATAGAGCCTCCCCTTTAAAGAGGCGGTATCGGAACTGACCCCTACCCGGATTGAATTCATCCCCCCAAATAGAAAGACCACCCCAATCCCTACTCCTACCAAACTTTTAAAGACCCTTTCCACTTTTAAAACTCCCATTTTTTCCGAATTTTACTATAATTTTCCCCAATTCTCGGAAAAGGGAGAGGATGGTAAAAAAGTATAGGGTAGCCCACTCCCCCGACGCAGACGACCTCTTTATGTTTGCCCCAGTTCGATGGGGATGGGTCTCAGTTGGAGGGGGGAGGGTGAAATTGGAAGGGGTGACAGTAGATATTGAAGAGTTAAACCGACTAGCACTTGAGGGGGTTTACGATGTAACAGCTATCAGTTTTGGGGTCTATCCGCTGATTTGGAGGGAGTACGCCCTTTTGAGGAGTTGCCACAGCTTCGGTTTTGGGTATGGTCCAAAGTTGGTAAAACGGAAGGGGAGTCGGTTGAGGCGACGGTTCCGGGTGGCTCTCAGTGGAGAGTACACCACCAACGCATTAATTTTTAAAATTGCCTATCCGGAGGCTAGGCCGGTCTATACCCATTTTCGACAGATTGAGGAGTTGGTTTTAAAAGGGGAGGTGGAGGCTGGGGTTCTAATCCATGAGTCGATTTTGGACCTACCGGAGGGGTTAGAGGTGGAGCGGGAGTTGTGGGATATTTGGGTTGAGTTGGTCCGGGAAGAGTTGCCATTGCCATTGGGGGGAATGGCTCTTCGTAGATCAATACCCCTTTTAACCGCAATTGAGATAGAGGAGGGGCTTCAACGGGGGGTGGAGTTGGGCAACCGGTACCGGGAGATTGGGAGAAAAATGCTGGAGGAGAGTTTCCAATTGCCAATTTCTGGAGAGTTGTTGGAGAGGTATCTGGAAATGTACGCCGGAGAGGAGGCAACTCAGTTAAGTGAGGCCCAAATTAGGGGGTTGGAGGCCCTTTTTAAATTGGCTACCAACCGGTTGGGTTATCCCCGGTTGGGGCCGGTGGAGAGTTATACAATTCCCCGGGGGTATCGGACTCTCCGGGAGGGGAGGGTTCAGTGGTAATCGACTTCTCCCGGTATTCCCCAGTCCAAATTGGACCAGTGGTAAAGGTGGCTGAGGTGACCCGGGAAAATTTTAACGGGGAGTTTTTAGTCGGGGGGGCAACCAATACATTAATCTCCCCTACCCCCCCCCGGCTGGGGATTTTGGGGGAAGAGTATCGGCAGATTGAGTGGGAGGGGAAATTTTTAAAAGTGGGGGGAGGGGTCCGGAATCGGCACCTTTATAACTTTGCAAAAAGGCATAATTTGGGGGGGTTTGAATTCCTCCGGCAACTCCCCGGGACAATTGGGGGGAGTTTAAAGATGAATGCAGGGGTAAAAGGGGAGGTAATCTCCAGTCAGTTGGTAGCGGTGGAGTTGTTGGAGGGGTGGATTCCGGTGGAAGAGCTTCAGTTTTGGTATCGGGGCTCTTCAATTGAGGGGCCAATTTTTAGGGCCCTTTTCCAAATTTCCCGGGGGTATAGCCGGGAGTTGGACCAAAAATTGGTAGAGTTAAGGAGAAATCAACCGAAGGGGCCCAGTTTGGGGAGTGTTTTTAAAAACCCCCCGGGGGGATTTGCCGGGAAATTGATTGGGGAGGCGGGATTGAAGGGGAGAAGGATTGGGGGAATTTTAATCTCTCCAATTCATGGAAACTTTTTTATCAATGCCGGGAATGGGACCTACTCCGATTACCTCCGGGCAGTAGAGTTGGCCCGCCGGGAAGTGTTCCGGCAATTTGGGGTAGAGTTGGAGTTGGAGATTAAAATTTTGGATAAAAATTTTTAAAGGTAGGGAATGGTTCTATTAATCCAGCGGGTTAAATCGGCAAAAGTGAAGGTAGAAGGAGAAGTCGTCGGGGAGATTGGCCGGGGCCTACTGGTCTATGTAGG
>JBDONQ010000234.1:0-8584 GCA_039831255.1 Campylobacterales bacterium | reverse complement strand
ATTTATCAGCAATTATCGTTTTAAAGCCAGAGTCCATTGGCAACTGGATTAGCAGGTAGGGTTGGGGTGGTTTAGGGGTGGGGAGTATCTCAAAACATCTCCCAGGTCTTTATATCGGCGAAGGTAATCCTTACACCTGTTGCAACTACTCCCAACTAAAACCGTCCCATCGGCAGTTGGAAAGGAGGTCTCCTTTGTCCAAAGGCACCCAAATGCCCCTGTCCCAACTGGGATTACCCCAATTGCCCCCTTTCCTCACTTCTTCAATTCCAATTTCCAATTAAACTCCACTGCTCTCTTCTGTTTTACAGGAGATTTTATTAATTTTACCCCTTTTTCCCTTCTCTTCTTCCACCCTTTCAATCTCCTCGTGAGCTACTCCCCCTTAAAAGGCGGAGCTTCCTGCTTCACAGGTAGATGACTAGTCTGTATAAACAGACCCCGCCAGAGCTACCTCCACAGCCATTAATTCGGACTGCTCCACCCCTACTTTTTATCGGCTTAACTTGGTTATCGCTATTAAAATAAAATTTATAAAAAAATTCAAACGGAAATTAAATTTCCGAGAATTTTTTTATCCGCCTTTCATCACCGCCTTAAAAGGCGATGGTCTCGGCGGGATTTGCTAAACCGGGGTTACTCCCCCGGAGTGATTAGGGAACCGGGGGGAGGGGGAGGAATCTTCGGGGAAAAAGAGTGGGTTAGGGAAATTTGGGGATTCTTCATCGGTTGGGGATTTGATTCGGAGTTAACTCCCTTTCTCCCCTTCAATTTTAATCCCTCTTGGTTTTTCCTCTCCCCTTTCCCCCTCTCCCGGGTTTGAATCTGTTGGGCCCTCCTCCTCAGTAGCTCCTCCTGTCGCCGGAGGGCCTCCCGGTAGAGTTTTGGGGCGATAAAATTTAAGTAGTAATGAATCGCCTTCACCTCCGGTTCTGTTAAAAAGGGATACCGGGGCATAATCTGGTAATTTTCATGAAAGAGTTGCTCTTTCAACCGTTTCAATGGGACCTGTTGAATATTGGGGGCGGCGATTGAGACAATCCGATACCCAACCCGTTTCCGGTTTTGGTAGATTGGCCTTTTCATCTCCCCCAACTCCCGCCCCTCTCCATAATATCCATGGCATTTGGCGCAGCTGATACCTCCGGGGTGGAGATAGAGTTGCTGGGCATACTCTTGATAAGTTAAAAAGGGGTCTGCGCCCAGATAAGCCAAATAGGAGAGGAAGAGTCCTCCAACTATTAAACTTTTCCTTCCCAACTTCTCCCTTTTTCCGGGAATTCTATAAAAAGAGGGTTACTCCAATCTGAAAATTGCTAAAATTCCGGAGAGTTGATATCACCAGAAGGGGTGGAGATGGCACTTTTTGACTTTTTCTCCGACGGAGAGGCAATTTTGATGGATGGCCGAAAGTTGGCTGAGAAGATAAAAGCTGAGGTGAAAGAGGAGGTAACCCGACTGAAAAAAAAGGGAATTAGCCCCGGATTGGCGGTTATTTTGGTTGGAAAAAATCCGGCCAGTGAGACTTATGTGAGGATGAAAGCGAAAGCGTGTCGGGAAGTTGGGATTTTCAGTTTTGTTCACCGGCTCCCGGAAGGGATTCGGACCAACGACCTACTGGAGGTGATTCAAATGTTGAACACCTCCCCAAAAATCCACGGAATTTTAGTTCAACTTCCACTACCCCCCCATATTGAGACAGAGCAGATTTTGGAGGGAGTAGCTATTGAGAAAGATGTGGATGGGTTCCACCCCTACAACATTGGCCGGTTGGTCGAGGGAAACCCCAATTTTATCCCCTGTACCCCGTTGGGGGTGATGCGCCTTTTGGAGGAATACCAGATTGATTTGGAAGGGCGGGATGTCTGCATTGTAGGGGCTAGCAATATTGTTGGGAAACCGATGTGGGCCCTAATGTTGAACAACAACGCAACTGTGGATATTTGCCACATTTACACCCGGGACCTTCGGGAGCACACCCGCCGGGCCGATATTTTAGTGGTCGGGGTTGGCAAACCGGGATTAATTACCGAGGATATGGTAAAAGAAGGGGCGGCAGTTATCGATATTGGAATTAATAAAGTGGATGAGCAGATTGTTGGGGATGTGGATTTTGAACGGGTCCGCCGGAAAGTGAGTTACATTACCCCAGTTCCGGGGGGGGTAGGACCAATGACAATTGCAATGTTGCTGGAGAACACTGTTAAAGCCGCTAAACTGAAAGCCAAATAATGGGGAACCGGTTTAAAGAGTGGTTAAGAAGGGCCTACCACTGGTCCAATACCTGGACCGGCACTATTGTAATAGTCCTATTAATTATCTTCTTTTTAGCTCAAGCCTTCATAATTCCCTCCGGGAGTATGGAGAGGACCCTCTTAATCGGGGATGCCCTCTTTGCCCAAAAGTTTGCCTACGGGGTTCCAATTCCCCACCTTCCATGGCTGGAGATTCCAATCCTCCCCGATTTCCGGGGGGATGGCCATTTAATCGACGGTCCAAAACCGAAACGGGGGGAGATTGTAATTTTTAGGTATCCCCGAAACCCCCGGATTCATTTTGTAAAGCGGTGTGTTGCAGTTGGGGGGGATAAGTTGATGGTTCGGGGGAAGCATCTCTACCTCCGGGTTGCAGATAACGACCGGAAAACTGAAGAGTTTGCAAAAGAGATGGGGGCTGAGATATTAAAATTGGAAGGGGAGCTTTGGACCCGGGATCCGTATCAAAAACTCCACCCCGGAATTCACCACGACCCCCGGATTACCAGAGAGCAGATTGAAGGAGAGCCTTTCCTCCGGCCGATTTTTGACTACGGCCCAGTGGTAGTTCCAAAGGGGACCTTTTTTATGATGGGGGATAATCGGGACCACAGCAACGATAGCCGGTGGTGGGGAGTTGTGCCGTACCGGGATATTGTCGGGAAACCTTGGTTTATCTATATGAGTTGGGATAAAAACGGGGTAATTCGATGGAACCGGGTTTTTAAAACCGTCTCCTCAATTGAAGAGGAGTTGCGGAAAGGGGGTAAACCTTACTTGACAAAGGGGTGCTATTCTGGAGAAGAAGGGGAAGGGGTAAATCCAGAGGAGTTGAAGCGGGAGATTGAGAGTCAGGGAGGGGGAGACCGGTAACCGGTAACTGGAAAGAGGGATAGGTAGGTAGCTAAAAAAAGGGGGCAGTGGAAAGGGGAAAAAGAGAGAAAGGAGGTGCCAATGAAACCAAAAGTCTTAATTGTAGGGGGTGGGGGTCGGGAGTATAGTATCGGCTACTGGCTCCGGGGGGAAGCGGAGCTTTACTACGCCCCCGGGAATGGAGCTACTGAAGAGTTTGCCACCAATATTCCAATCTCCGACTACCGGGAGTTGGCTGACTGGGCGACGGCACATCAGATTGATTTAACAATTGTGGGACCGGAGGCTCCGCTGGTCGCTGGAATTGTGGATATTTTTCAGGAGAAGGGGTTAACTATTTTTGGCCCTACAAAGAGGGCGGCCCAGTTGGAGGGTAGTAAAGCTTTTATGAAGCGATTTTTGGAGAAATACAAAATCCCGACAGCCCGATTTATTGAGACCTCCAATCTGGAGGAAGCAGAGCGGTTTATTGAAAAGTTGGATGGGAAGGTGGTTGTAAAGGCGGATGGCCTTTGTGGGGGGAAGGGGGTTTTAATCCCCACCTCTGTGGAGGAGGCGAAGGAGCAGGCCCGGGGGATGTTGAGTGGAGAGCTATTTGGGGAGGCGGGGAGACGAATTGTGGTAGAAGAGTTTTTAGATGGATTTGAGTTGAGTATTTTTGCAATTTGCGACGGGAAAAATTACAAACTCCTCCCGGCGGCCCAAGACCATAAACGGCTTTTGGACCGGGATAGAGGACCCAACACTGGGGGGATGGGGGCCTACGCTCCGACCCCATTGGCAACTTCAGAGATTTATCAAAAGGTCCAGAAGCGGATTATTGAACCAACTTTGGCTGGAATGGAGGAAGAGGGGGCCCCATACCGGGGGGTTCTCTTTTTGGGATTAATGATAGTAGATGGAGACCCTTATGTGTTGGAGTACAATGTTCGGTTTGGGGATCCGGAGTGTGAAGAGTTGATGCCGTTGGTGGATAGTTCCCTCTACCAGATGTTTTACAACGGGGCAATTGGAAAATTGAAGGAGATTGAGACCCGGATTAAACCAATTACCGCAGTTGGAGTAGTTTGTGCTTCCAAAAATTACCCCTTTGGAAAATCGGAATCGGTTCCAATAGAGATTAAAGACCACTCTGATATCAACGGATATATCGCCTTTGCCGGGGTTTCCCGGCGGGAGGGGAGACTCTGGGCCACTGGAGGCCGGGTTCTGGTCTGTGTCGGATTTGGAAAGGATGTTAAGGAGGCCCGAGAGGAGGCTTACCGATTGGTGGAACGGGTCCACTTTGAAGGGATGCAATACCGGAAGGATATCGGTTATCAAGCTTTAAAGTTATTGGAGAGGGGTGGTGGAGATTAGAAAGGTCCTCTGGGTTGGGGTTGTAGCCCTACTGGCTGAAGGGGGGCAACCCCTTCCTACTCCCGGAGGGGGAAAAGAGGAGGGGAAGAGGGTTACAATTTTTGGGAAGGAGATTATCCGGAGCGGGAAGAGATTGGATATTGCAGAACCGGTAATAGTTTACCATAACTCAATTCTCGAGGGGAAGAGGGGAGTGATAATTGGGAATAGGGAGGCTATTTTGGAGGGGAATGTAACTCTCTTCCGAAATGGCCTTTCGGTAGGGGCAACCAACCTTCATTGGGTCCGGGACCAAAATTTAACTGTAGATGGTGAAATCTTCTTTACATACTCCAATTTTGGAGGGTGGGTTGCCGGGAAGCATGGGGAAGTTAACTCCTCAGTTGCAATTTTTAAAGATATATCCTTCTCCAGCTGTTGCCCCGGGGACCCAGATTGGGTTATCTCCGCTGGAGAAGGGGTTTACTATCGGAGACGGCACTATTTAAAACTCTACAACTTAACCCTTCAGATAGGGGGCCACAAACTCCTCTACCTCCCTTGGCTAGAGTTCCCGACAGATCGAAAACGGAGAAGCGGTCTCCTCCGGCCCTATCTCGGCCTCTCCCAGCGGGAGGGGATTCTCTACTCCCAACCAATTTTTTGGGTCACCTCTCCCCACACCGACCTGACAATTATTCCAACAATTCGGATTCTCCGGGGAAGTGGGCTCTACCTCCAGTTTCGGTTTTTGGACTCCCCGGTGGGAGGAGGAGAGCTCCAGTTTGGGGAGTTTTGGGACCGGAAGAGGTATCAAGAGCGGTATCAATTGGCAAATCAAGGCCACTACGGATGGGAATTTAAGTATCACCGATCCCAACTCTTCTGGCCAGGGAAGGACTCCCTCTACGCCGATTTAAAGTATGCCAATGATGTGGACTACTTCTATCTGGACCCATCCAACTACCATTTTGATACCAGCTATTTAACCGATAAAGTAATCGATTCGGAGTTGAACTACCTCTACCAACAGGGGGGATTTTTAGTCGGGGCCTACAACCGTTACTACATCGACACCTCTAAAGAGAGTAACCGGGATACTTGGCAGTTGACCCCCCAATTGAACTACCACCAATTCCCGACAAAAGTGACCCCTCACCTCCTCTGGAGCGGGAATTTAAACCTCTACAATTACTGGACCCCCCGGGGGGGAGAGTTTCAAAGTGGAACCCTCTACCTACCGGTGACCCTCTTTGCTACATTGGATGGAGGACTCCTCCAGTTAAAGGGGAGTGAAGTTTTTTACGGGGGCCGGGGCTACTTTTCCGGAACCCTCCCACCCAATTTGAAGCCAACCCCCCCTTCCCCCCAATACAGTGTCTGGGTTACAAATCTCCAGATCTCCGCCCCACTATTGAAGGAGTACCCCTCCTTTGTCCACACTTTAACCCCCTCCCTCCAACTCACCTATAAAAATTACGACCAACGGCGAAACAGCGCCCCGGACCTCCTTCCCCCCCCCGATATTAGTGACTCAATTGGGGTGGACCTTTACCAGTATTTGGTTGGAAGGGAGTGGAGTGTAGAACACACCCTCACTTTTCGATATCTTTCCCGGGAACACCGGTGGGGAGTAATGGAAAATCGGTTCAATTTGGAGATTGGAAAGTGGGGGGTTGAGGAGAATAACCGGTACGATTCAGAGATGGGGCAATTTGTTTATAACTATTTAAAAATAGGGTTCGACACCACCTATTCAGAGGGGATTGGGGGATTTATCTCCCATCTCTACGACTACCGGCAGGGGTTAAAAACTTTTACCTACAACCTCCAATATTGGCCCTCTTCCCGAAAGGGGTACTACTGGGAAGAGAGTTACGACCTAAATAATCACTACAAAAAGTACTGGTTGATTGGGGTTAAGTACGACAATCACCGCTGTTTTCGATACAATTTGACCTATAAAGAGAGTAGAACTCCGATTTTAACCGGGGAAGGAGCCGATTACATTCAAGACCGGATTATCTCCCTCTCGGTTCAATTTAGACCGATTGGGGGGGTTAGCCAAACCCTAATTTTTAAAAAAGATTGAGAGTTTTTTAAAAAGGACTGAAGATGAAGAGTGAATTTAAAGTTGGCCTCTTCTTTTTAATAGGTCTCCTCTCCCTCCTTTACTTAACCTTTCGGGTTAAAGACCTTCAGAGTTGGCGGGAAAGGGGGTATCCCCTCTACGGCTACTTAAAGGATGCCACCGGCCTCTCAATTGGGGCTAAAGTGAAAATGCAGGGGGTCGATATTGGGATTTTAAAGGGGCTTCAATTGGAGGGGACCCGGGTAAAAGTGGCAATGATGATAAAACCCTCAATCCAAGTCCCAGCCGACAGCAATATCTCAATCGGGCAGGACAATATGTTGGGGGGGCGGTATCTCCGGATTATTCCCCCTTCCAATCCGACAAAACTCTACTCCGAAAACTACTGCAAAACCCATCAATGCCTTTTAACCCACTACACCCCAGTCGCCTCAATTGAGGATGTGTTGAATAATGTAAATAGGGCTGTTACCCAAGTGCGGGAGATTTTGGGGAAGATAAATCGGACATTGGATCAGAATGCCACCCGAAATCTCCAAGTCACAATTGCAAATGTGAAAGAGGCTTCAGCCCAGTTGAAAGAGTTATTGACAGCTTTAAACAAAAAGGCCCCGGGGGTTTTGGAAAATGCCGACTCCCTAATCACCACTTACAAACGGACCGGCCAAATTTTAAACCGGAAACTACCAAAACTCCTCTCCAAATTGGACTGGCTTTTCACCTCAGCGAATCAAGTTTTGAGGACGATAGACCGGAATATCTCCACATTAGCTGGAGAGTATAAAAAAGTTGGGAAGAATTTCAATTTAATTTTAACTGAAAACCGGAAAAACATTAAAGGGACGTTGAAAGGGGCTGAGGAGTTTTTTGCAGAAGGGGGGAAGAGTTTTAAAAAATTGGACAAATTTTTGGGGAGTTTTACAAAATCGGTGTTGGATGTCCAAATTGGGGGAGATTACTACGGAAACGACGGCTTTTACCGGACCTATGCCGATTTAACCTACATCCCCCGACCTACAAAATATTATATATTCTCAGTTGTAAATAGCCGAGACTACTCTAGTTGGAATAAAATTGGGAAGGATGAGGATCGGTTTCTAATTTCAGCCCAGCTGGGAAAGAGATATGGGGACTGGTTAATTAGGGGAGGGGTAATTGAGAATACCGGGGGAGTTGGATTGGACTACTTCCATTGGAAAGATCGGTTAAAGCTCTCCGGGGAGCTGTTCGATTTCAATGGGGATAATGATCTCCGGGGGAAACGGGCCAATCTCCGGCTTTTCGGCCGGTATCTCTTCTTAAAACACCTCTATATCCGGGCAGGGGTTGATAACACATTAAATCCAGAAGCCCGAAACTTTTTCGTCGGAGCTGGGATAAAATTTCAGGATAACGATTTGAAAAGTATCGCGGTGGGAGGTGCCTCATCATTCCTGAAGTAGCCGAGGTGTTAAAAGCTTGCGAAATTTTGGGGGTAAAACCGTTGAGTAGTTGGCGGGAGATAGAAGCCCTCTATCGGAGGAGGGCGAAAGAGCTACATCCAGACCGGGGGGGGAATCCGGAAGAGATGGCCCAATTGAATTGGGCCTTTGATCGGCTCCGAGAGTACATTTTTAACTACCGCTTTAAATTTACCCCAGAGGAGATTGGGGCCCAGTTTCCAAAACAGGAGTGGGATTTATGGGAAAGTTGAGAAGAGAGGTAAAACGGTTCAAAAATCGGGAGGAGGCTTACCAACGGACAATTGAGGAGTTGGACCCAAAACTACTGGAAGGGGCGTTAATCCTCTCCCTATCCGACGACGGGGACTACTACGCCCAACGACTCTCCCAGCAGTTTCGGGTTCCGTGGGATCAGTTAATTTTGGAACGAATCTACTCCCATATCAATCCGGAGACAATTTTAGGGGCGATTACTGAGACCCGGGACTACTTAATTGTGGAGGAGTTCCGGGAGGCCTTTGAATTGAGTGACGACTACCTCTACTCAAAATTGGAGGAGACTTATGAGGAGCGGATTTTACCGA
>JBDONQ010000139.1:0-8586 GCA_039831255.1 Campylobacterales bacterium | reverse complement strand
AAATTCCGATGAATTTCGAAAAAATACCACTGAAGAGAAGAGGGAATTTGACCAAAGCCGGAGAAACTTTTTAAAAATGGCTGTAACTGGGGCTGTGGCCACCGCCACAACCGGCTTTACAACCCACCTCTACAGCTCTACCCGCAGGACATTGAAAGTGGCCCTTTCCTGGCCTAAAACCCTTCCAATTATGGGGGAAGGGGCCCAATTTTTTGCAAACAGAGTGGAAGAGTTGAGTGGGGGGAGTTTGAGAATTAAAATTTACGGGGCAGGGGAGTTGGTTCCGGCTCTCCAAGTTTTTGACGCCTGTAGCCGGGGGTTGATCGATGGATTCCACTCCGGCCCCTATTACTGGAAGGGGAAAAATAGCGCTTTTTCCCTCTTTACCGCTTACCCCTTCGGAATGGTTGCCGATGAGATGATGGGGTGGCTCGATTTTGGAGGGGGAATGAAATTATGGCGGGAGTTGTACGCCAAATACAATTTAATTCCGTTTAAAGGGGGGAACACTGGGAACCAAATGGGGGGATGGTTCCGGAAGCCAATCCGGTCGTTGGCCGATTTAAAAGGGTTAAAAATGAGAATCCCCGGCCTTGGAGGGGAGGTGATGGCCCGATTGGGGGTAAAACCGGTTAATATCCCGGGGGGGGAGATTTACACCGCGCTGGAGCGGGGGACTATCGATGCCACCGAATGGGTAGGGCCAGCGTTGGATATTAAAATGGGGTTCTATAAAGTGGCCAAATATTACTACTCGGGGTGGCATGAACCGGGGACAAATCTGGAGTTAACTTTCAATAAGAAGAAATTTGAACGGCTCTCAAAGGAGGAACAAGCTATTATTGAAACTGCCGCAAATGAGATGAACGCCCGGATGTTGGCCCAATTCCAGTACCAAAATGGGGTGGCCCTCCAAAAACTGTTAAAAGGCGACTATCAAGTGAAACTGGGCTTCTTCCCAGATGATGTAAATGAGGCGGCTAAAAAGGCGATTAAAGAGATTTTGGCAGAAAATGCGGAGCAAAACCCCGATTTTAAAAGGGTTTACGACTCAATCCAAAAATATTTCGAACTAACCCGGCAGTGGACCGATGTTGGGATGAAGTGGTTCTTGGATGTCCGGGATAAAAAGGTTCGGTTAGCTGGGGAGGTCCCCCATTTTGCTTCCGACGAGGGGAGCAATTGGGGGTTCCAGAGCTGAGGTTCGGGGCAAAAGGGAGGGGGGAGTTGAGATTATTGGGTCAATTTTGGAGTTTTAAGGGGAGATAACTTTTTACATATTGACTTTTTGGAGCAAAATTGGTATAATTCTATCGCCTGCGCCCGCAGGTGTTGCATTAATGACCGACTTGAGGGGCATAATAGAAGAGATTTTTCTCCCCTACTATTCTCTCCTATTTGTCCCTCTTTTCTCTTCTTCAAAATTTGAGAAATCTCTAATTTAACAAACTCCCAGAAGATTTTTACTCCAAATAGATTGAACGGAAAAGGGTCTCTTTAATGGATATCGAATATTAAGCAGGAGGGAAGAACCTCTAGAAGTGTGGCAAAATGGCATTGCTAAAGCAGGGGCCCGTTGAATCGAAAACTGGATTAACAGGGAAAGTTAATCTGGTTGTAGGGGCAGAAAGTTAGGAAGCTCATCGACTGGAAATAGGGGAAAGGGATACTACTTCCTCCACCTCTTATCAGTTGGTCCCTCTTTAGAAGTTTCCTAGATTTTTAGACGGAACAGCAACTCTGTTGGAGATTTTTTCCTTTTTTCCATTAGAAGTTCCATACCCCTTTCTTTAGAAATCACCACAACTTTTACTCTCCACCCCTCAGTCTCCTATTTGAAGAAAATCCAACCCTTTTTGACGAAGGTTTTTAAAAAGAGAACAGTTAAAAGTAAAATTAGAATCATTAAAAAATTTTCCAAATTATTTCTCTTTAAATTTGCGTTTCGATTGCGCTTTTGGAAAAAAGGGGAGAAAATTAAAAAAATTGTTCCGAGAGAGTAAAATTGGGAAAATGGAGAAGGAATAATTCTGCTTCGAAGTAGATTTAAATATTTTTGGAATAAATTTAGACTACCCCATAAACGTCCATAAATGTAGGGGAAAAGGGTCTCCCCTTTTTAAAAGGGGAGCTCACTTGAGACTTAAAAAAAGTTATTTTAAAAATTTAGCAGTTGCAGGTGCCACATTCGCAAGTGTGGCCTCCTACTTGGCCGGTCATCTCCTCCTCCCGGGTCGCCTGTCGCTTCCCGACCAATTTCACTTTAAAAGTCAACTCCTCCCCGGCCAGTGGATGGTTATAGTCGACTACCACCTCTTTATCGTTAAAATCTTTTACAGTCACTGCAATCACCTGTCCGTCGGGGGATTGGCCGTAGAGAACCATTCCTCTCTCCAACTGAATCCCCTCAAACTGCTCCCGGGGGAGACTCTCCACCCACTCCTCATTTCTGATTCCATACGCCTCTTCCGGAGGAATTACCACCTCCCGCTCTTCACCAACCGCCATTTGGGTAACCACCTTCTCCAATCCCGGAATAATTGTTTGGGTCTCAGTCACAAACTCCAGCGGTTTTTGCCCAACATTGGTATCTATCGTCTCCCCTCTGCTGTTTTTAACAGTGTACTCAATTGCATAAACCTCAGCCATTTAAAACTCCTTACTCAGTTTTGGACCTCTCCAACTCTGGATTTTCTCTCGAACTGCGAGGAAATTGAGAGGATTAAGAAATTATACCACAATTGATTGGTAAAATTTCTGAACATCTCTGGAAAGGGGTGGGATGAATTATGGATTGGAGATTTGGGGTGGCAATAATTTCTTTATTGAAGATGGGAAGTTAAAGGTAAATTTTGGGAACCAGCCAGCATTAATCGATATTGTAAAAGAGATAGAGGAGAAGGGGTTCCGGGGGCCAATCCTTCTACGGTTCCCCCATATTATCCGGAAACAGATTTACTCCCTCTACTTCAATTTCCGGAAAGCGATTCGGGAGTTTGGGTATCAGGGGCGATTCCAAGCAGTATTTCCATTGAAAGTGAACCAGTTTCCAACTTTTGTAAAGCCATTAATAAAAATTGCAAAAAAGTTCAACTACGGGCTGGAGGCGGGGAGTAAAGCGGAGTTAATTTTAGCAATGGCCTACAACCACAGAGAGGCTCCAATTACAATTAATGGGTTTAAAGATAAAGATATGATTCGGCTGGCCTTTATCGCCGGCCTTATCGGCTTTGATGTAACTGTTACAATTGAGGGGCTAAATGAGCTCCATTCAATAATTGAGGTAAAACGGGAGTATAAACAGATTCCAATAAACATTGGGATTCGGATTAAACTCCACACCAGTGGGGTGGGGGTTTGGGCGAAGAGCGGAGGGATTGAGTCTAAATTTGGGCTAAACTCCAGTGAAATTATTGAGGCGGTGGAACTCCTCCGGGAGGAAGGGTTACTAAACCGGTTTAAAATGATTCATTTCCACATTGGGAGTCAAATAAACGATATCTCTCCAGTTAAAAAGGCTCTCCGGGAGGCGGGCAATATATACGCCGACCTCCGGAAAATGGGGGCAAAGGAGTTGAGGGCAATCGATATTGGAGGAGGGTTGGCGGTGGAGTATTCCCAATTTGAAGAGAAACGGGACCGCAATTACTCAATTGAGGAGTTTAGCAATGATGTAGTCTACCTGCTTAAGGAGATTTCAGTTAAAAAAGGGGTTCCAATGCCGGATATTTACACCGAAAGTGGCCGGTTTATTGCAGCCCCCTCTACCCTACTGGTGGCCCCAGTGATAGAGCTCTTCTCCCATGAGTACACTGAAAACCGGCTCCGGTTAAAGGAGGAGAACCCCGATCTGGTGGAGGAGTTGCTCTATCTCTACAAAAATATTAACCGAAACAATTACATCGAGTATTTCCACGACGCATTGGACTATTTTGAGAGTATTCTAACCCTTTTTGATTTGGGGTATGTGGATTTAATCGACCGGTCCAATAGCGAAATTTTGGTCAATTTAATAATTAAAAAGGCAATTAACTTTGCAACCCTACACGGGTTTAAAAACCGGGAGTTGAAGGCGATAAACGAAAAAATTCAGGAGAAATACCTCGCCAATTTCTCGATCTTCCAAAGTTTACCGGACTTTTGGGGGTTAGGGCAACGGTTTCCAATTGTGCCATTGACCAAACTGAACCAACCTCCGAACCGGAGTGCCACAATTTGGGATATCACCTGCGACAGTGACGGGGAGATTCCATTTGATAAAGAGACCCCCCTCTATCTCCACGATGTGGATTTGAGAGAGGAGGAGTACTACTTGGGAATCTTTTTAATTGGGGCCTACCAAGAGATTTTGGGAATGCGACACAATCTCTTCAGTTATACGAATGAGGCGGTTATCACTTTCGACAGTGAAGGGAACTACCAATTGGAATTTTTAGAGCCGACCCAAAAAATCCGGGAGATTTTAATAGATTTGGATTACGATATCGACGAAATTGAACGACTCCTCCGGAAACGGATAGAAGGGGCTCAGTTACCGGAAGAGGAACGGAAGGAGTTGTTAGGGGAGCTCTTTTTACTGTTAAACGATATTGTCTATCTGAAATAGTTAAAAAGGGGAGAGATGAAAAAGGTTCCCAGCGGGGCGTTAGTTGGATTGGATGGGGTCCCGGTAGAGGTGGAGGTGACCTTTTCCAATGGGGTTCCGGGAATTGTAATTGTTGGGTTGGGGGGGAAGGCGGTTCAAGAGAGCCGGGAGCGGGTAAAAGCGGCCCTTTTGTCGGTAAATACTAAATTCCCTCCTTACCGAATTACAGTTAACCTCTCCCCAGCTGGGGTTGGAAAGGAGGGGAGTTATTTCGACCTTCCAATCGGGTTGGGGATTCTATTCCAGAACCGGGAGGAGGAGTTCCGGGAGTATTTAGTGCTGGGAGAGTTGGGGTTGGACGGGAGCTTAAAGGATACCCCTGAAATTTTCCCAATTATTTTGAGTTTAAAACCTAAAAAAGTGATTTTACCGCTGGAGAGTGCCCGAAAAGTGGCCCAAATTCCTGGAATAGAGCTTTACCCATTTCAAAATTTAAAAGAGATTTTGGAGTGGAAACCGCTTCCAGTGGAGAAGCCCCTCTACACCTACCCTTCAATAAAAGTGAATGGGATTAAATATTACTACACAGAAGAGTTCCCGGTCGATTTTAAAGAAGTAAAGGGGCAACGGGATGGAAAAGAGGGGGCTTTACTGGCCGCAGCCGGGTTCCACAATCTGCTGTTGGAGGGGTCCCCGGGGGTTGGAAAGAGTATGATTGTAAAACGGCTCAGATACATTCTCCCCCCCCTCCCAATGGAGGAGATTTTGGAGATTGAGAAGATGCGGGTGTTGGAAGGGGGGTTCGGGGGGTTTAAACCCCTCCGACCCTTCCGGGCCCCCCACCACTCCACTACCCCGGCGGCAGTCTTTGGAGGGGGGAGTCGGGAGGCAAAAATAGGGGAGGTGGCATTGGCCCACCGGGGAATTCTCTTTTTAGATGAGCTCCCCTATTTCCGGAGGGATATTTTAGAGAGTCTCCGGCTCCCCCTTCAAGAGCACCGGATGTTAATTAGCCGGGTCAATAAAAAAATAGAGTACCAGACCGATTTCCTATTTGCCGGGGCGATGAATCCTTGTCCCTGTGGAAACCTTTTAAGCTCAGTTAAAGAGTGCCGGTGTACCCCAATTGAAATTAAACGGTACCGGAATCGATTGAGTCAACCAATAATTGAACGGATAGAAATCCACATTCAATTAACCGAAGAGGGGGTTGGGGAGGAGTTTCCGGTCACTAGCCGGGAATTGCAGGCCCGGGTGTTGGAGGCCTTCGAATTTAGCGGAGGGATTCTCCCGGCCCGGTTACCGGAGGGGCACAGATTTAGTTACACCGGGGAGGTGTACAACCTCCTCCAGTTGGCGACAAACCGGTTTGGCCTCTCCTACCGAGCCCAATTTAATTTATTAAAATTGGCCCAAACCCACGCCTATCTCCAGAAACGGCAAAAAATTGAGAAGGAGGACTTTCTATCGGTCCTCCGATTCCGGTACAAACCACCTTTGTAGGAGAAAGGATGGCAACCACCTTTTTAATCTCTGGAAATGGAACTGGGATTGGGAAAACTTTCGTTACATTGATGCTATTGGAGGAGTTGGCCCGCCGGGGGTTCCGGGTAGGGGTTATGAAACCGGTGGAGACAGGGCTCCAAAATTTAAAGGAGGGGAAGAGTGATGGGGAACTGTTGTTAAAAAAGGTCCGGGAGTTAAATCCCGCTTTTCATCAGATTCAGTTGGAGGATATCTCTCCATTCCGGTTTCAACTTCCAGCCAGTCCAGCGATAGCAGGGAGGGTAAATCCGTTTGTAATTTTGCAAAAATACCGATATATACGGAAATATTCCGATATAATTTTAGTGGAAGGAGCTGGGGGGTTGCTGGTTCCATTGACCGAAAGTCTCCTAATTTTGGACTTACTATTCCTCCTCTCGGCCCAGCCAGTTTTAGTTTTTGGAAGCCGATTGGGAATCATCAACGACTTCCATCTAAATCGGGCTTTTTTAAAATCCCGGGGGATTGAGTATCTCTGGGGAGTAAATTTAATCGATGAGAGTTACTGGGAAATCACCCACCCCTATCTCCAACGGTTTAACCCCCTCTTCTTTCAGCTGAACCTCTCGAAGATTGTGGACCAGATGTTGGAGATGCCAGAGAGGGGGTAACCCCTACTCCCCTTTAAACTTCCGACCAGAAGGGGCTACCCTATCGGCAATTAAAATTGAAACCCAAAACAGAATTAAAAGGGGGATTGCCAGTAAAAATTGGGAGAAGATGTCGGGAGGGGTAAAAATTGCCGCAATTATAAAGATAAATACAACTGCCTGTCGCCACCTCTCCCGGAGGGAATCTCCATTGATAAGGTCCAATTTTGCCAAATAGTAGATATACACCGGAAGATTGAATGCCAACCCAAAAGCGATTACAGTTTTTAGGAAAAAGCTTAAATACTCCTTCATTTTTGGGAGGGCTTCAGTCTCGATTCCCCCCCAAGTTAGCAATACTTTAAAGGAGATTGGGAATACCACATAGTAGGCGAAGGCGACCCCAGCTAAAAAGAGGAGAGTCCCCCAGAATAGAAATGGAAAGGCAAATTTATGGACCACCTCCTTTTCCTCTGGTTTCAAAGCTGGGGCCACAAATTTCCAAATTTGGTAGAGGGTATTGGGGAAAGTGAAGACAAAAGCGATAAAAAAACCTACCTTAACTGAAACTGTAAATGCCTCCGTCACATGGGTAAAAATTAATTTGTCCCCATTGGAAACCCCCACCTCTTTTAACGCTTTCAATAGGGGGGTGGCCATCCAGAAGTAAATATCTTTCCAGAAATACCAAGCCACAATAAAGACTGGAATCCACCCAATGAAGATATAGATACTCCGCCGGGCCAGCTCCTCCAGATGGGGTTTCAAATCCTCCCAAGTCATCTGTTACGCTTTCTTCTCCTGGGTAGGGGTTATTGGAGGTTGGGAATTGGCCTGTTGAGCCCCCTTTTTAGCGGGGGATTCCACCTCAGCATCTATTACTTCCCCTTTTTGGGACTGCTCCTCTTCAGCTACAGCTTTTTTAAAACTCCGAATTCCTTCTCCGAGCCCTTTTGCCAACTCTGGAATTTTACGCCCCCCAAATAGCAGGAGGATAATTACCAAAATCACCAAAATTTGCCAACCACTAACCATTTTAAACTCCTTTTCTAGAAAAGTTAAGCTATTTTAACAGATTCTCCGGGAGTAGCGGGCCGGGGCCTTCTCAATCTGCTGGACCGCCTCTTCAATTACTGGAAAGAGGGGTTTTATACACTTTCTAAACTCTTCCGGTGGGAACTCCCCCAACACAAACTCTACCACTTCACTCTTCCGCTCCGGCCGGCCCACCCCAACCCGGACCCGCCAGTAGTCGTTCCCAATTGAAAGGTCTAAAGAGCGGAGCCCCCGATGTCCCCCGTCACTCCCCCCTCGCTTAAACCGCAACTGCCCCGGTTTTAAGTCGATATCGTCATGGATTACGATAATATCGGAATCTTCCAAATTGTAGAAACTCTTCAGCTGGGCCACTGCAATCCCGCTCCGGTTCATAAAAGTGAGGGGCTTAAAGAGGAGCCACCCCCCCTTTTTAAACAACTCCCCGTGGAATCGCTCCCCTACTCTAGGAACCCCCCACCTGTCGGCCAAATAATCCACTACTAAAAACCCCAAATTGTGCCTGGTAAACCGGTATCTCTCCCCGGGGTTCCCTAGCCCGACCACCGCCCTCAGTTGACTCTCCATCACCTCCTCCTATAATTGGAATTTTACCGGCCGTTTATTTTTAAAGTAGACCCCCTCCCGCCACCCAAACTTTTTTGCCAACTGGACCAACTTCTCCAACCGGTGCCCCACTTGTTCCGGGGAGTGGGCGTCACTTCCAAAAGTAATATCCACCCCCATCTCCTTCATTACCCCCAAAATCTTCTCCGACGGGTATTGTTCCCGAACCGGCTTCCGCCACCCGGCACTATTCAACTCCACCGC
>JBDONQ010000233.1:0-2444 GCA_039831255.1 Campylobacterales bacterium | reverse complement strand
GTGGAGTTTAGTAAGCGGTTTAAATTGAAAGAGGTTTGGAAAGAACACAAACTCCCCGATGGAACAGTTCTCCCAAATGTTCTGGAGAAAGCGAAAGAGATGGGATATAACCCAGAGATGACCCTCTTTGATGTCCTGTTCAATCGGGAAGAGTATCGGAAAAATTTCCGTTGGCCAGACCCAATTGCAAAAAATCCCCAAACAGGAAAACTCCATCCCAATACAGAGGCGGCTGGAGATGGGCGGAAAATTATTGGGACCGATGGAAAAGAGTGGAAAGGGTACGGCTTCTTTATCCACAAGGCTCTCTGGGAAGAATACCGGAAATTTGGGTTGGGCCATGGCCACGACTTGGCAGATTTCGACACTTATCAAAAAGTGCGGGGACTCCGGTGGCCTGTTGTAAATGGGAAAGAGACCAAATGGCGGTTTAATAGTGAGTATGATCCATACGCCCGGAAATATGGGAAACCGGGTGAAAAATTTGTCTTCTATGGGCCACTGCTGAAGACAATTAAACGGGGGAACCTACAAGGACCAATCCCTGAAAAAGGGAAAATTAACCTGAAAAATAAAGCGAAAATTTTCTGGCGACCATTTATGGTTCACCCAGAAGACCCCAAATATGATAATAAAGGGTACAAATTCTGGCTCTGTACTGGGCGGGTTCTAGAGCACTGGCACAGCGGAACTATGACAATGCGGGTTCCAGAACTCTACCGGGCGATGCCAGAGGCCCTCTGTTATATGCACCCTGATGATGCTAAAGAGTTGGGGGTTCAACGGTTTGACTTGGTGGTAATTGAATCTCGGCGGGGGAAAGTGAAAGCTCGGGTTGAGACCCGGGGTCGGAATAAACCGCCACGGGGATTGGTCTTTGTCCCATGGTTCGATGAAAAGGTATTGATTAATAAAGTGACATTGGACGCCACCTGTCCACTTTCTAAAGAAACCGACTATAAGAAGGCGGCGGTTAAAATTTACAAAGCGTAGGGGGGTAAATGGATAAAAAAAGACGCTCTTTCTTAGTGATAATGGCCCAAGCGGTGGCCGCGTCAGTGGCCGGAGGAACTCTACTGGCCGGGTTTATTGAAGAGAATAAAAATAAACCCCTTACCCTCCGCCCCCCCGGGGCCCTACCGGAAGAGGAGTTTATTAAAACATGCATCCGGTGCGGGCTCTGTGCCGAAGCATGTGCAAATCGGGAAAATCCGATGATTGTAGATGGAGTTAAAATGGTCACAATTAAAATGGGGCAACCGGGGGATAATGTTCCGATGGGAACCCCCTACTTCGTACCCCGGGAGGTCCCCTGTTATATGTGTGACACAATCCCCTGTATGGAGGCCTGTCCAACTGGAGCCCTAACCCCAAAAATGTGTAGCAATGAGAAAGGGGAAGTGGCGATTGACTACGCAAAAATGGGGGTTGCAGTTGTGGACCCGAAGAGTTGTATCGCCTACTGGGGGCTCCAGTGTACCGCCTGCTATCGGGCCTGTCCGGAGATGGATAAAGCTATCCGGATTGAGTGGCGGAAAAATGAGCGGACTGGAAAACACGCCTACCGAATTCCGGTGGTTTATGAAGATTACTGCACTGGGTGTGGGATGTGTGAACACGCTTGTGTAACTGAGAAACCGGCGATTAAAATTTTCCCCCGGGAGGTCTTTTTGGGAGAGGCTGGCCCCCGGTATGTAAAGGGTTGGGATAAGAAAGATGAAGAGCGGTTGAAGAAGGCTTCCACCCAAACTACCACTGAAACTGGCCGGAGTAAAAAGAACCCAATTGATGAATTAAATGAGGGAGTGAAGTGGGATGAGTAACTGGCTTAAAAAATACCGATTTTTAATTGCCCGGCGGATTGTCCAGTTTACAATCCTCTTTTTGTACGGGGCGGCCAACTGGTTTGGGTGGAAAATTTTGGTAGGGAACCTCAGCTTCTCCACGTTTTTAGAGACAATCCCATTGGCAGACCCGTTCACTGTTGCCCAAATGTTAATCGCCGGGGCAGTAATTGGGAGTGAGGTCTTCATTGGGGCGTTGATAATTCTCCTCTTCTACGGATTGATTGGGGGTCGGGCCTTCTGTAGCTGGGTCTGCCCAATTAACTTGGTAACCGACTTGGCCGGGTGGCTCCGCCGGAAATTAAATATCGACCGGGAGGGACGACGGGTATTAATCTCCCGGCGGTTCCGGTACTGGTTTTTGGGGACAATGCTGGTCCTTTCCTTTATCGTTGGAGCGGCGGCCTTTGAATTTATCAATCCAATTGGGATTTTGACCCGGGGGGTAATTTTTGGGATTGGATTTGGATGGGCATTAATTTTGACGATTTTCCTATTTGACCTTTTCATTGTAAAAAATGGGTGGTGTGGTCATATGTGCCCAGTCGGGGCCACTTACTCAATTATCGGAAGCCGGAGTTTAATCCGGGTAGAGCATAA
>JBDONQ010000018.1:0-2457 GCA_039831255.1 Campylobacterales bacterium | reverse complement strand
CCAATTCGGGGGAAAAACAGAAATAGTAAAACTATTCCGGGGATTGAGAGGAAGGTGATTAATAGGGTCTCTTTTAACGTCTCTTTCCAATTCCAGATTTGGGAGTAGAGGAGGAGGTAAAGATAAAATAGAAGTAAAAAAATGGTCCAAAGGAGGAGAGGGATTGATTGGAATAGGATTATTAATAGAAGGAGGGAGAGAGGGGGAGTCAGTTTTAAAAGGGGGGTAACTCGGCCATCCATCAATTGTCCAATCATCCCCACAGAGAGGAGAGTTAAAAGAGTATAGAGGTAGAATTCAAAATAGTTTCCGTTGATTGGAGTTAAATAGAGGGAGATACCCCCAGCGATTACCCCGATTAATGTGTACGGGAGGGCACATCCCTGGAGGGACCTCCTTTTCCACCAACTCCAGAGGAGAAGTAGAATCCCCCCTCCCAGAACCGGTTTTGCTAAGGTTGGGGCTACCCAGAGAAAAGGGAGTAGGGCCACCAATATCCCTATCTGCCATAATCTCTCCCACTTTTTCCCCGGCTGGTGATTCAAATTTATCCCCTTTTAACGATTATGGTAGAATAAAAATATCTTATCAAAAGGGGTCTAAAGATGAAAAAGTTTTCTATTGCACTAATTGCCGGGGCGTTCCTCGCAACTGGAAGCTGGGGAATGAAATTTATTGTAATTGGAACCGGTGGGGTGACAGGGGTCTATTACCCGACAGGGGGGGCGATTTGCCGATTGGTAAATAAATACTACAAAGATAAATTGGGGATGAAATGTAGTGTTGAGAGTACCGGGGGGAGTGTCTACAATATTAACGCCCTCCGGAAAGGGGACCTGGATTTTGCAATTGCCCAATCGGATGTGGTCTACCAAGCTTTCAATGGGGAGGGGAAATTTAAAGGGAACCCCTACAAAGGATTGCGGGTTGTAATGTCAATCCATCCAGAACTGTTGACATTGGTGGTTCGGAAAGATGCAAAAATTAAGAACTTTTTCGATTTAAAAGGGCACCGGATTAACATTGGAAACCCGGGGAGTGGGAATGAGGCAGCTGTGAAGACGCTTTTCGATAAATGTCAAAAGCTAAAACTCTCCGACTTAAAAGTAGAACAGTTGAAAGCGGCTGAATGTCCAAATGGGTTAAAAGATAAAAAAATCGATGGGTATTTTTATATGGTGGGTCACCCAACAGCTAATATTAAAGATGCCGCCAACTCCACTGATATCGATTTAATTCCATTGGAGAATGTTCCGGCGGCGGAAGAGTTGGTAAAAGAGAAGCCCTACTATGCGTGGGGGGTAATTCCAGCTGGGATGTACAGAGGGGTTAACCATCCAACTAAAACTTATGGGGTAAAAGCGATTTTTGTAACAACAGACCGGATGGACACTGAGAGTGTCTACTATGTTACAAAAACGATTTTAGAACACTTTGACCAGTTTAAAAAGATGCATCCCGCCTACAAAAATTTGACTAAAAAAGATTTGTTAAAAGGTTTCGACCCCAAAATGATGCATCCCGGGGCTGTGAAGGCCTTTAAAGAGGAGGGGCTCCTTTAACCCCTTTCCCCCACTTGTCCGGTGAAGGCTTTTTTTTAACTTCATCGGAAGAGGGGGGAAGGGGGGAGACTCCCCCGGCCTTCCTCGGGAGGACCGGGGGTAAAAATTGGAGAATCCGGTGGTGTGCCGAGGCACTTGGGGTGTTGAAGAGGTGGCGGGGGCACCCCAATCCCCCCGGATATTTTCCTTTATTCCCGCCATTTTCCCCTTTTTAAACGATTTTCCAGCCAATTGGAGGTTAAAAAGGGAGGAAGAGATGAAGAGGGATTCGGAAATTTGGCCCCGATTTAGGGAATTTGGGAGAAATATTTTACTGGCCCAAGTGGCCTCCGATGCCGGGAAACTTCGGTTTAATCGAATTGGGTCCAATACCAAAAATGCTGTTCGGGAGGGGTATTTTAAAAAAGCCCAGTACATCCACCAAGCAATCTCCCACGGGAAAAAACTCCCAAAAGGATTGGTAAAAATAGGGATTTCAAAGGATGAAAAAGGGATCCCGGTGGTCCTATTCGATATTAAAGGGTATGGGCAGGTCTCTTTCCATCTCCCGGAGCTGGATTTTGAAAACCCCAAATATGACCGGTATAGGGATCGGGTTAAATGGAACGGAAGTAGAATAAGCTCTATTAAAACTTGCGAAAAGTTGGCCCGAAAACTCCAATTCCCCTACTACCGAAAAAAATAGAGGTTAATTTCCCCAATATTCATCGGGAAAAGGGTAATGACCGGCCCCAGAAAAAGGTTTCAATTTTAACTTCTTTCGACCTTTTTACTCATTTAAATCCCTTTTTTTTAAAGAAGTTACCCCTTTTGCCGGGGGTTCCTCCAGTGGAAGAGAAGTGAGATTGAAAAAGGGATTGGGAAACCCCACTGTGAGCTACCCCGCCTTAAAAGG
>JBDONQ010000175.1:0-8657 GCA_039831255.1 Campylobacterales bacterium | reverse complement strand
AACTCTTGACTTGGACCCCCTCCAACCCCTCCACCGCTTTTTCCACCATTCGAACCCGCTGGAAAAGGGGGAACATCGGCTGTTTATTTCGATTTTCAGCCACTGCAACAATAATCTGGTCAAATATTTTTAACCCCCGTTTGATTATATCCAAGTGGCCATTTGTGATTGGGTCAAAGGTTCCCGGATAGATTGCCCGGCGAACTACCACTATTTCCCTTTACAATTTTCAATGGCTCTCTTAATTAGCTCAACCCCTTTTTCCCGGCCGGCATACCCGGTCACTTTTACCCACTTCCCAGGTTCTAAATCTTTGTAGGTTTCAAAAAAGTGTTTAATCCGTTGGAGGGTCACCTCTGACAAATCCTCCAACTCCTCAATTTTTGCATAAGTCGGGTCAATTTTTAATGCTGGAACCGCTAAAATTTTCTCATCTTTTCCACTCTCATCCTCCATTAGTAAAACCCCGATCACCCGGGCTTTAATCACTGTCCCGGGGGCCACTGGGTAATCGGTTAATACCAACACATCAATTGGGTCCCCATCTTCCGCCAATGTATTGGGGATAAAACCGTAATTGGCCGGGTAGAATTGACTTCCATATAAAACCCGGTCCAAAAAAATGGCCCCACTCTCCTTGTCCAACTCATATTTTAAATTACTTTTATACGGAATTTCAATTAAGCAGTTAACCGCCTCCTCCGGATTGCCCGGTTTAATTTTTTTTAAATCCATTGGACTCCTTTTCCCAGAAATTTAAAGTGGAAATTTTGGAAATTATAACAATCTGAGAAATTCTCCCTTCAACTCTCCAAAATAATCTCCACTTCCAGTGTCTCCAGTTGCTGATTTTGGTCAGTTTTAATAATTATATCTTTTACTTTTACATACTTTTTAACTACTCCTATCAACTCCTCCTTCAACTGGTTCAAATTCTCAATTTTTGTAGAAGCCCGTTCATAGGCGAGGGTCATCATTAACCGATTTTTTGCAACCTCAGCACTACTGTTCCGTTTAAAAAGGTGGAAGAGGGTCATTTGAACAACCTTTTCAACCGCTCAAAAAAACCCTTCCGTTCCTCAATCTCAGTGAACGGGACCTCCTCCCCTAACAACCGGCGGGCAATATTTTTAAACCCGGCCCCCACCCGGGATTTGGGGTTTAAAATAACCGGTTCCCCCAAATTGGTGGCCCGGATAATCTCTTCGTCCTCCGGCAGTAACCCAATCAGCGGAAGGGCCAAAATTTGAAGGATATCCTCCACCGACAACATCTCCCCCCGCTGGACTAGCTCCGGCTTAATCCGGTTAATAATTACGAACTTCTCCACCTCCTCCCCCTGTTGGGCCTTTTTACTTTTAGCATCAATAATCCCTATCACCCGGTCCGCATCCCGGACTGAACTCACATCGGGGGTTGTAACTATTAACGCTGTATCGGCCAGATAAATTGCGTGTTCAAAGCCACTCTCAATCCCAGCTGGGGAGTCGATTAAAATGTAGTCAAACTTCTCCCGGAGGGAGTTTAGCAACTGCTCCACTTTCCCTTTCTCCAAAACTGACTTATCTTTTGTCTGAGATGCGGGGAGGAAGTGGAGCCCTTTTGTCCGTTTATCTTTTATAATCGCTTGGGAAAGGTTGCACCGCCCCTCCATTAAATCTACCACATCGTAGACAATCCGATTTTCCAACCCCAGTAACATATCCAAATTTCGAAGGCCGATATCGAAATCGATTGCCACCACCTCCCGCCCCATCATCGCCAGCCCAGTGGCCAAATTGGCAGTTGTAGTCGATTTCCCAACCCCCCCTTTTCCACTGGTAATTGTTACAATTCTCCCCACCCACTGCTCCTTTTAAAATTACTGTCAAAATTGTAACAACTCCCCGATGAAATTGGAGTTATTTTTTAATTTGAGTTTGGTAATAAACCTCCCCGGAGACCCCCCCTTCCAATTTTTGATACTTTCCATCGGTTACCTTCCCCAAATCCACTTTTAATACCCCCCCTTCCAGTACCACCCCATCAGTATCGGGTTCCTCTTTTACTGAACCGTAATAATTCTCTCCCCCAATTACCACTTTTACATCTTTCCCATTGTAACCCCCGGTAACAATCTCAGTGTTATTTGGAATTGAATCGCTAATCACCAAATTTCGGATTGGGTCGGCCCCAATATTTTTAAATTTTA
Source organism: Campylobacterales bacterium (assembly GCA_039831255.1). Lineage (GTDB taxonomy): Bacteria > Campylobacterota > Campylobacteria > Campylobacterales > Nautiliaceae > PUXY01. The sequence continues at coordinate 6,466 of JBDONQ010000175.1, read as the reverse complement.
AGAGATACTCGACCAAATCCCCCGGTTTTGCACTATTTTTCGTTGAAAACTCCTCCCCGATTGTTAAATTTCGAACCAGTTTCTCTAACTTCAACTTATTGCTTCCCCCGGTAATTAAGTAGGTGTCCACTACACTCTCTTCATCATCAAATTGGGTTCCAGTATCCCCATTTACCCCGGTGCTGTTTTTCCAATCTTCAAATCCCAAAAGGGTTAGCTCCTCCAGAGTATTGGGTTCCAACTCTGTAGGGGGAACTCCATGGAGCTGGAGGCAGTAGGTCCCAGCCCCCAAATCCTGCTGACTATTTAGCCAGTAGAGCCCATCGGAATCGGGGGTTAACACCCCTTCAGGGGTCCCATCACAATCCAAATCCTCTGAAACCGAGTACTCAATTCCCTGTCCACTGGCCACCATTACCGCCACTTTTCCGGGGGTGTAGAGATTTATCCTATTCACAAATGTAATCCCCCCTCCCCCGGGGGTATTCCCACTTTTGGGATAGTTGAGGGCCATCCGGTGGACATCGGCAAAATTGTACCCCTCCACTTGAGTCCCACTCTCCACCTCCAATCGGAGGGTATTCCGCTCCTCTATCGGGTCCGACGGGTCGCTATCCACAACCCCGCTCCGGTTATCCCCGGTGGAAAGGTACCCAATCAGATCCTCCTCCCGGATATAGATAGTGGAACCGTTGTACTCCCCGGGGATGTAGAGGGTGTAGTTCCCATCTACCCCTGTTTTGGCCCAATCTAAAATCTTCCCACACTGGAGGGTATCGCACCCTTTCACCAAAACCCCTATCAACCCTTTCTCCCCACTATCCAATACCACATTATTGGCCCCGGTTGAGGTGGCCTCTCCCCCTCCATTATCCTCAAAAACCTCCCCAATTACCCGTTCCCCGTAAAAGTCCCCAAAATAGGTCAATAGTTCCCGGGTTTTTTCGTAAACTGTTTCGTAGATATTTCCAGTGGTGGAAATCCACCCTTCCAAATCGCTCCCGGTGTCGGGGTTTTGGAGATTCTGCCCATCCTCCACAACCCGATAACTCCCTCCGTTGGCCGGGTGGAATTGGTAGTAACCGGTTAAATCGGTGGTGGTGTTATCCTCTTGAACCCAGCTCCCATTTTCCAAATGGTAGAGTCGGAGAGTGACCCCCTCCAACCCCCCTTCCCCCAACTCTTTAACCCCATTGTGGTTCTGGTCATCAAATAGGTATCCGTAAATCACCGGGACAATCTTTACCTCCCGGTTTGCTCCAAACTCGGAGGTACTCCCATTGGAGTCGGTGGCAGTGCCGGTTATCTGGTCCCCTTCCCCCAGTTCATCTCCATTTATCGTTAAATTGCACTCAAAATTCCCATCGTCAGAGGTGTAACAATCCCCTAAAAAGAGGGCCCCCTCTCCGTGGGGAAGGGACCGACCATCCCCTGCAACCACCTCCCCACTATTATCCCAATCATCACTGGCCCGGTAGAATTCCAGTAGATGGGTCCCCGGGATTTTCTGGTCCCCTTTCCCAACATACCCGTAGAGCCGGAGGGTGTTCCCCTCTTTTTCGGCATAGGAGATAATTGGGTAGTCAAACCCCTCATTTTGCTGGGTTGGGTCGGTAACCCCATCGTTGGGGGTTACCCCATCCCCTTTCTCCCCGGAGTTGTCCAGATCGAGTCCCAACCCCCGGTTTGTGGAAAAGCTGTTCCGGGTAATGAAGTTTCCTGTGGAGGTGGAGTTTCCAGTTGCTACAACTACCCCCGGTCCCAAGTTTTTTTGAATTGAGTTATACTTCACCAAATTTCCATTCCCCTTCACCAGAACCCCCCCTCTTCCGGTAGAGCAGAGGTCCCCCCCACTATCCCCAACCCCATTTCCAACAATTGTAGAATTCTCCAGTTGGAACGCCCCGGCTGGGTCCCCCAACACCCCGAACCCGGCGGAGTTGGAGATGTAGTTTTCAGTTAAGAGGAGGTTGGCCGGGACCCGGGAGTTGTCAGGGCCGTCGGTAATTACTACTGAAATCCCGGCTCCACAACTGGAGTTAACCCCACTCCGGTTCACTTCATTTTGGGAAACTACCCCCTCCCCTTCAAATAAAATCCCCACTTCCCCAATTGAGCTGATAAAATTCCCGGAGAGGTTCCCATCCCCCACCCCCGGGAGGAGTTTTATCCCAATCCCAGTAGTCACTTCGGAAGGGGGATTCCCCTCCCCATCCACCCCCAAAAAGTTGCCAGTTACAATTGAGCTATTCCCCTCTACCCTAATTAGGGTGGAGCCGGTAGCCCCCTCTGCCCCCCAAATTGCAATTTCGGTTACAACCCCCTGCTCCCCTTTTAAAATTAACCCATCCCCTTTCCGGTTTAAATTTATCTCCAACTCCTTTCGGTAGAAATTTGGGAGTTGCCCCTCATCCCCAGTTCCGGGGACCCCGTCGGCTCCAATTCCAACCCCCTCCCCCGAGTGGCCTACCACCCCCTGATTTGGGTCCAAAACTGAGACCCCATCCTTTGGAGAGTAGGCGACTCCAATAATTCCGGTCCCGGTGTCGGTAATTGGGGGGAGGGCCAAATGGTTGGCCGAGTCGTAGGTTAAATTTAAATCCACCCCCCACCACTCCCCACTCCCTCCACTCCGGTTCGGGGAAACCGCTGGGACAAACCGCATCTGATTCTCCCCGGCAACCCCATTGCTATTGGTTAAAAACTGCCGGAAACTACCTTGACTACTCCGGTTGGAATCTGGGTACTCATCCCGGTCGTTTAAATTTACGACGATATTAAAACTGAACCCAAAATCGAGGGTTTGGGTTGGGGCTGAGTCATTCACCTCCCCCCGGCCATAATGCTCCGCCTTTGTTAAATCTGTCCCTTCAAATAGGTCGCTCCTATCCCCATAAGCCCCCCCATAACAGGCCCCTTCCTCCCCCAACTCCTCCGGAGGGGTAGCCGGGTCTTGGTCGGTGTCGCAGTAAACCCCTGGAGTTCCGTAACTCTGCTCCGCCCAGAGATCGGCGGAGGAGTTCTGTTCATTAACCCCTTCAGTTGGAACAATTGTCAATGAGTCCACCACAACCCAGTAGACCCCCGGGTCAGGGGGGGAGAAAGAGTAGTTCCCATCGGAATCGGTCTGATTTATCTCCACTAAACTATCCCCACCTCCCAACTGGGAATCCCCGTCGTCCCGGTAGAGATAAACCTTCACCCCGGGAATTCCCACCCCGTCGTCGGAGATATTAGAATCCCCGTTTAAATCTTCGTAAATAGTTCCACTAATCTGGTATCCTAAACTAATCCCGACCAGTAATAGAGTTGAGAAGAGAAGAGACCTCATCCCAGCCCTCCTTTAAACTTTTTTCGTCAAATTTGAACTCAACCCGAAAAAAAAATCCCTCCTGCCGATAGTTGTCCCCGGGGAATCGGGTGTTCCGGAATAGCTCCCGCCGGTATCCAGCCACCAACCAGAGCCCCTTTAACGGGGTGTACCCAATCTCCGGCTCCAAATAGAGCTGATAACTGCCGGTGGTGGCGGAGTGGAGAATGGAAAGATACCCCCCCGCCCGCCACCGGGGGGGAAACTTTTTGAGAACTCCTCCCCGGAGGAGTTGGAGCAAAGAGATTCCAACCCCCTCCACCCTTTGGAATCGAACCCCCAGTTGACCCCTCCACTCCAGCTCTGGGGTCGATTGATAATTTAAATTTCCTAAAAAGAACCACCGCTTTGAGAGACTCTTCCCACTATTCCGGGTGTACTGGCTTTTGAGCAGGAGGTTTAACCGGTCGTCGTAGAGGGGCCGGTAGGCGAAGGAGATTGAGAAATCTTGTTGTTGGGTTTTGGAGAGGAAATACCGCTCTTTTAAAATTAGAGAAGTCCCATCCCGGAGTTTCCAACTGTACCCCCCCTCAATTAACTTCTCCCGTTTTTGCCCCTTTGGAATTTTTAACTGGTACCGGAGGGAGGCTTTCCTGTCCTCTTTAAAGGTCCATTCTGCCCCAATTTTAAAAACTTTAGAGCTTTGACTCTGGTCCCCCTTTATCACTTTTACCTGGTCCACTCCCCCGTTGAAGGCCATCTCTTTTGAGAGGTGGAATACTTTATTGACCCCCAGCAGGGCTTTCACCTGCCGACCGGAAGCGACATCATCAATTTGGTATTTTGCGTAACCCTTTGTATCCCCTTTCAATTTGGAGTCGAGCCCGATTAAAGTTGCGCTACTCTTCTGCTCATTTTGAATAGTTTCACTATTTGTAATCTTAAAATTGACCCCTTTTTGAATCTGGTAACTCAATTCCCGCTTTCGACTCCAATACCGGCCACTACCCCCTTTTAAATTCCGCTCCATTGAGTATCCCAATTGCAATTTTTGGAAGGGGCTCCACTTGATTTGATACTTCCCATTTAAAGTTTGGAGAATCTTATCCCCTCTCCGGAGTCGCTCCACCAACCCCCCTTCCACTTTTAACCCCTTTGAAACCTCCCGGACAACTGTTAAACTCCTCTCCCGATTGGAGAGCCCTGGATTCCGGTCCCCCCGTTGCTGATATCTCAATTGGGTCTTCTCCCACTTTTTCTGGAGATCCAGCTGGTAAGTCCAGCTATCTGTGGAAACAATTGAAGCGGAGGGGTTGGAGAAATTTTTTGTAACCCGGCTAAAATTCCCTTTAAATTGGAGTTGCTGAGGTCTATTGGTGTAGCTAACCTCCACCCCCTTTCCCCACCCCCGGACCGGGGCGGGGAGCTGATACTGGTCGGTGGAGAAGGCTATCTCCCCTTTAACTCTCCACGACCCCTTTTTCCACTCCAAATCCCCCCCGACCAACTCCCTGTCCCCCAACTGGTGCCCCTCTTTTATCTTCTCCACCCCCACTTTTACCGGTCCAATTTTTTGCTCCCGACGGACCCCGTAAATCTGCCGTTGAACCCCTTTTTCATCGGATTCGTATTGAATTACTAGATAGACCGGATTTCCGTCGGAGTCCACCTCTGGAACCGGCTCCCGGCAAATTAAAAACCGGTTGTAGTAATCTATTTCGTAATCGTCAAACCGGCTCAATTTCCGGGTTGAGAGGATAATATCGGGATTTTCCCGATTCCGGACCTCAATCCAGACCTGTTCACTCTCCGGAACAATTGAGTGGTGCCAGTAGTAGGGGCCTGAAAGGCCACTCCCTTGACTCTCTTCCCGGATTAACTCCCGGGTAGTTTTAGTTAAAAAGGCAAGCCACCGCTCCCCCTTCTCCCCCCAATCCAGCTTTACCCCGGTAAAATGGCGGTCATATTTTTCAAATTGGGTTCCCTTCCCAAAACCGGTTTTAAAATCTCCGTACATTAAATAACTCTTCCCTTTTGCGACTTTTAAATAGAGCCTTTTTTGACTTTTCCCCTCCACTTTTCCTTTGCTACTGTCCCCGTAAAAGAGATATCCCTCCTCTCCAGAGTTGGGGGTTTCAAAACTCTCCTCTGGGGGGGTGGAGCTGTATCGGAAAGTTAGTGTGTACTCCTTTCCAACTGTCCCTTTCCCAAAAATTGAAAATAGCCCCTCCCGGTCAACCCCTTTCCGCCGGCCCCAGTTCCAACTCCATTCCTCAGTGGCCAACCCGTCGATTAACCAAGGGCGTTTCTCTTGGACAAAGGAGAATTTAAACTCCCGCTCCAACCCTTTAAATTTCACTTTTACAACCCGCTCTTCAATATCCACCGCTGGGGAGAGTTTTAAAATCCCCTTCCCAGCTACCACTTTGCAGTTGAACTGGTCATTGGGGTAGTGGCGGAATCGGCCGGTGGTGTAGTCGAAAATATCCCCTTTATCTACCGAAACCTGCATAAACCCTTCTAACGGGACTAAATGGCCATTTTCATCGACAGTTTTAATTACCAAATAGGGAGGAGTTCGGCCATCGGCTGGGACTTCGGGGGGATAGAGTTGGAAAGAAAGGTCCGCCACTCGGGTTGTGTAGAAAACTTTCCGGGTAAACTGCCGGTGGCCAAATTTTAATCTAAAAATATTCTCCCCCTCTCGGAGGGGAAGGGCCACATACTCTATTTTTTCAATCCCCAAACTTTTATCTTTAGCCCGTTCCCCAATCCGATCTTCTGAGACAGGGACCCCATTTTGGGTCAACTGGTAGGGGCGTCCCAATGGAACCACAATTTTTAAAGTTATTGAGGAGGTGGCGGTGGTTAAATTGTGGTCTGGGGAGACAATTCCATACTCTATCTTCCGTTTTAACGCCAAAATCTCCCGAGTAAGCCGGAGGGTCCCCGGGGGGGAACTACTTCGGTTATACTCTTTTAATCCAAACTGCTCCAACTCTTTTTCCCCCCGGATTACCAGTTTCCCCCGCTTCTCCACTTTCCCAATTAACAGATATGGGAGTTTCCCAATTTTCAACTTTTTAGGGGCGAAAAACTTCAACTCCACCTCCAATGGGTTGGCTTTTGCCCCGGGAAATCTCCCGATATTTAAAA
>JBDONQ010000123.1:0-2487 GCA_039831255.1 Campylobacterales bacterium | reverse complement strand
GGATTGAATATCCGCCGGGTCAATTGGGCAGACCTACTGTTAAATCCGGCAATGATGGTCTCCTACATTCTATTGACAATTGGGCTATTCGGGTGGATTGAAATTTACCACCTCCGGTTTTTCCAAGACTTTGTAAATAACTGGGATGTGATAAAAGTGGCTGGAGGGAATCCGGAAGCGATTAAAGAGACAGCTCTAGCATTAAAACAGCAGATTTTTGCATTACCGGAGATTGAAGAGGTAAATAAAGCGGAACCGTGGGGAATTTTTGTAACCCAGTACACCTACCTCCTCTACGGGGGAAGTGCTCTAATTTTTATGGTTGCGTTGGCAGAGTTATTACATCTAAAATTGGCTCCAAAAGTGGCAGCTGCGTTGATGACTTTCGGAATTGCAATGGCGTTGGGAGGGATGACCTCTATCGCCTCCGACTGGGGAAACCCTTTTAATATCTATTGGATGATTTTAAACCCTCAACCCCAGAGTGGTATGTGGTTAATGTTGCCCCTCTATGCGGTCTATATCCCATTCACTTTTGTGGAAATCTATTTCCTTCTGACCAATAACCGGGAGCTGGCCCGGAAAGTGGCTGGAGGACTGGTAATTGCGGGGATTATAATCGATATTATTGAGTTCTTTATTCAAGGAATCCTGTTCAACTTGAACACTCCCCGGCACCTTTGGACCGATATTCCTCTCCTCTGGGTCTATTTCTTAGCAAGCGGGGCAGTAACAGCGATTGGAGGAGCAATTCTCTTCTTTTTCTTAGCATTGAAGAGTAAACCTTACTTTGACGAAGGGGTTAACTTTCTTCGAAAAGTGGGGTTGGTTTTAATTGTGTTAATCGGGGCTTATGAGCTGTTGAACTGGGCGGTGGTGGACCCAAAATGGATAAATTTAATTAAAAATGGAAGCCCAGTCTCCTCCACCTACTGGGCCTATATCTGGATTGGATTGGTAATCCCATTCCTCTTTTTCTTAACCCGGAATCGACTTTTAAATATGTTAGGGGGATTGGGGGTAATTGTCGGAACTTTCCTAATGCGTATGGCCTTTATCTACGGGGGAAATATTGTCCCAATGACCGAGCGGGTCCCCGGTTTTGGTCCCCAAGCCAACGGAATTTACGACTTGGCCACAGTTAAGCCCTACGCCTATATTCCTCCCCACTCTATGGAGGTTCTAATTATTATCGGTTGTTTAGGGTTGGGAATCGCTATCTACACTTTGCTGGATAAACTGCTGGCAGTTCGGGAGGTGGAAGGGGCCCACTAACCCCTCCCCCTTTTAAATTCTAGATTTAGTAGAGGAGGGTAACAGGAGAAGGGGGAGGGGAGGGGGGAACTTTTCTATTTCCGGCTACACTACTCCACTTTTGATAGAATTAACTACCCACCGGTGTAGAGGAGCGGGCAATTTCTTTCAAAAGGATTTAAATATGTTAAAGATTAGATGGCATAGCCGAGCCGGACAAGGGGCAGTAACCGGGGCTAAAGCATTGGCAGATGTAATGGCCCGGACTGGAAAGTATGTTCAGGCCTATTCGGTTTACGGAGCTGAGAAGCGGGGTGCTCCAATGACCGCCTACGATAAAATTGACGATAAACCTATTTTGGACCACTCCAAATGGATGAGCCCAGATTATATACTGGTAATTGACCCCTCCTTGGTTTACCAAGAGGAGATTGTCGAAAATACCACCGATGAGACAATTTTTATCGTCACCTCCCACCTCCCAAAAGAGGAGCTGGTAAAAGTAGCAAAACATTTGGAGGGGAGACCCCTCTATCTAGTGGACGCGATTAAAATCTCCCAAGAGGAGATTGGCCGGCCAATCCCCAACACTCCAATTTTGGGGGCTTTTGTAAAAGTGAGTGGAATTATCGATTTTGAGATCTTTTTGAGCTCAATTGAGGATATCCTCTCCAAATTTCCCCAAAAAATTATCGACGGAAACCTCCGGGCCATTAAACGGGCTGCGGAAGAAGTAAAGTAAGGAGAGAGAAATGGCAACCCCGAAAGAGATGTTGACAACTTGGGATAAAGTGCAGTTTGGGGCGGTTCTTCCCTCCTTTGAGGATCCAAAATCCAAAAAGCGGTCCAAATTCCACTCCTACAACTATAAAGTGGCCGACTGGCGAGTTGAGAAACCGGTTTTTAATCGGGAGCTCTGCATTGACTGCAACTTTTGCTGGATTTGGTGTCCCGACAGTTGTATTATTGTGGAAGAAGTGACCACAAAACGGGGAAAGAAGCAGGCAAAAATGGTTGGAATTGATTACGACCACTGCAAAGGGTGCGGGGTCTGTGTAGAGGTTTGCCCAACCCCAATTAAATCGTTGCTAATGTTCCCAGAGTATACCCCTATCGACGAAGCATTGGCCCAGTGGCCGAAAAAAGATGAGCAGAAAAAGGATTGAGGATGGCTGAAAAGTATCAATTAAAAAAGACTGAGGTTTGGGATGGGAACACTGCCACCGCCCACGC
>JBDONQ010000268.1:0-8805 GCA_039831255.1 Campylobacterales bacterium | reverse complement strand
TCCCAAGAGGTCTTCTTCCGATTTTTGCCAGATGGGGTAATTTTGGAGAGTCAAGCTTCCGTTGCAAATGGGAGTGGGGAAGTTAAAATCCCGGTGACCACCGGGATTGAGGAAGAATACCGGATCGGGGTCAATGGGAAATATCTGTTAGATTTTCTGGCAGTGGTAGAGGGGGAGGAGTTCCAATTTGGGGTCCAAGAAGACCCGACAAAACCTTTTTCGGTTTGGGAGAAAGAGTATTTGGAAATTATGATGCCCTTAATCCTTTAATCTTTCTCTGGAAAATTGAACGGGGAAGGGGGATTTGAAGGAAGAGGGGTGGATTTCCAATTGGGAGAAAGGGGTTGTCCCGAATAAAGCTGTCTCCCTCCTCAAAAAGGTTGTCAAAAATGGAGATAGGGAGGTAAAAGAGGAAGAGGAGATTAATCTTCTCTTTTTGATTTTTGTAGAAATTTCGAGAGAACATTGAGAAAAATCATTCTATAAGGGAAAAGGGGGGGCCCTTTTATTTAGAGGAGAGGTGATTTCCCAGTCTCAAAAAAAGGGGGCTGGGCAGGTTCCAATCAATCAGCGAAAAGGGAAAATTTTCATTTTAACTCTTCCCCTATTTTGAAAACCCATCCAAAACCCCAAAAAATTTAAAAAGTTTCAAAAAGCCCTCTATTTACGAAAAACCGCCGTAAAGTTTTCGGATTTATCGGCCGAGATATAGCGAGATAACAGATTTGAGAGGGGGTTTATCTCCATTGAGAATCTTTTAGTAATAAGAAATAAAAGGTTGGGGCATCAACTTTTGGGATAGATAGTGCAAGAGTGACTATTTGTCAGTAACTATCGTTTTAAAGCAGAAACCGTTAGCAAGTGGGTTAGCAGTTAGGGTTCGCGTAGTTTAAGGTGGGGAGTATCTCAATATCGCCTCTCTCCTCTACCACTTTTTTCAGTCGGAAGGCCCCACCCTCATATCTCCAAACCTTCCCATTGAGGGAAAAGTTTTATTATAATTAAAAAATCCAAACTCTTCCCTCTACCGGCAGTTAGATGGAGTAATTTAATAAGAGATAGAAACAGTGGAGTTGTTAAACGACCTGTAGCACTAGCTCCCACTCAATAGAGGGAAAGTCGATTGAAGAGATTCAAAAAGGGTCGAAACTACTCCTCCAAACCCTTCTCTCCAATCCAAAAAATTATAAAATTATTGATTCTTTGTGAGAAAAATCGGGTGGTCCAATTGGGTTTCTCTCAACTGTGGGAGATTCCAATCCCAAACCCCACCTTTACTTCTACAGTTCATCTGGGAAAAGGGATTTTAAAAGGGATAGAATTAATAGAGAAGGGGAAAAATTATTACAATCAAATTAGCCATTGGCAAACTTACTCCGTTCCGGTTATCGGATGAATCACAACAGGGAACCCAACCTTTAACTATTTGGAGAGCCTTGCTTATAGTTTAGTGACCTGCTCCCTCTAAGCTTTGACAAGTTATAAAGGGGGCTTCTTATAAAAGGGGCTTCTCCCTTTATTGCTAGATAACTGGCTAATCTAAGATTAGCCCGATTAGAGCCACCTCCCCGGCCTAACTTCCCGCGGTCCCAGCGGTAGTCAATGCTCACTCAATTTTGGGTAGTTCCAAATTCTATTGGAAAGTTTGAAGTTTTGTTTTATCTATCTGAATTTTTTTATACATTTTTGAAACTGGAGCAAATCTGTTGAATTATCTCTCTTTAATACAATGCTTTCTATTTAAGCAATCCACCAACTTGCATTTGCTTTAGCCAATTTACGATTTTTAACCATCCCTTTAACCGATAAACTCTCGATTCTCGTCTATTAGCCGTTTTGAGAGTTTGTCTCTTTGATTGGCAACTTTGAGATGTCACTTCACTAACCTTTGTCCAATTTTCTCCCGTCTTTTACTTCCTTTTTGTTTCTTTGATAATTCTCTTTGAGCCCTTTTAATCAGAGTTTTGTTTTTTTAAACCCCTTTGGCAGGGGTATTTTTTACCGTTGCTTGTTATTAAAAAACGCTTTAAACCTAAATCCATCTCTATCTCAATTTTTATAGCTTGTTTTTATCAATCTTAAAACCCCGGGGAATTTAAAAAAAGAAGGGATTTTTCTGTTTCTTTATAATATTAGATTTCTCTCTTTAATCCCAAATTCACCATCTACTACATTCAAACTATTTTTTCTCCAGAACATCAAGTAATATTTAAATACCACTTCCTCCGATGGCGGAGAGACAGGAGCTCCTCCTATCGGGGTTTGGGGTAGAAAATCCAGATATTGTCCTTTTAAAAGAACTTTTTCCAGAAAAATCTGGTCTCCCCTGTAAAAAGGTGAGAGAAAGGGAAGGGAAGGGAGAAAAATCTCCCCTTTCCAGTGATTGGGACCTCTCCCTCCTCGATGAGGGCCGGCAATTGGAAAAGGGGTTAGAAGAGATGGAGAAGCAATAGTTGAGATACTCCCCACTTCTAAACTACGGCAATCCTAACTGCTAACCCAATTGCCAACGGTTTCTGCTTTAAAACGATAGTTACTGACAAATAGTCACTCTTGCACTATCTATCCCAAAAGTTGATGTCCCAACCTTTTATTTCTTATTACTAAAAGATTCCCAACGGAGATAAAACCCCTCTTAAATCCGTTATCTCGCTATATCTCAGCCGATAAATCCGAAAACTTTACGGCGGTTTTTCGTAACCAATGGAATTAATTGAGTTAAACAGGTCTAAAAAGGGTTCAATATTGGTAATAGAGGGAAAGGGAAAGGGCCGGTTTCAGTTTAAAGTTGTGCTCTTTTGAATAGAGGAGGTACGGGGTTCCAATAAAGTGGAGATAGGGGGTTGGATTCCACTGAAACTGGGTGTAAATTTTGTACCCATAAAAAACCGGTTTCCGGGTTGTGTACCCAAAAATCACTCCCCCAATTTGTCTACAAATCTCCCCGGGAAACTCCTGAAAGGTGTAGAGTCGGTACCCCACCAACCGGTCCCCAGTGGAGTAGGAGAGCCCTCCTCCCCCTTTCAACTCCGGAAAAGAGGAATCGGCGACAGTTAAAGAGGTGGAGAGCTCCAAAATATCCCCCCAATAGAACCATTTGGAGGTTAAATTCCAGAAATAGAGAATAGAATTTTCACTCCCCTCCACCCCAACCCCATTTAGCCAGTAACTCTGCTCTTCTTTTTGGGTCCCAGTTAGCACCAACTCTGAAGAGAAAGTCTCCTTTCCCCCTCCAGGAAGTTGCCGGGTCACCTCCCCCCTATTTTTTACCCCAATCAATACCCCCTTGTGCCACCGGAGAAATGGGATTCCCAGTTGGAGGGTGGAGCTTTCGTAAAGGGTATTCCCTTTCAATTGGGAAAGGGCTGAGGTGAAAGGGGTTTTAGTAGAGAAATTCTCCTCTTCCCAGCTCTCCCGGGTGTAGAGGGAAGGGAACTCAATCCGAATTGAGGTGGTAGTGGAAATGGTGTGGTCCAATGTGTCGTAAGAGGCCCCGATCCGGAGATGTTTAGCACTTATTTTCCAGAGGTTTGAGACCCCCCAACTGGCAATCGCCACCACCTCCACCCCAATTAAAACTTTTAAAACTTTTCCAATTCCCTTTTTACCCCTTCCAACCCTCCTCTCCATCTCTTTCTCCGGAAAAGATTTTTTCAATTCTCAAACTTTCTGGTGAAAGGGGGATTAAGGAGGGCTACGCCCCGACTTGGGTCCACCCCAAAATCTGATTTAACCGGGGAATGTAGAGGAGGGTTTTTGGGAAATACCCCTTCCGGTCCAACTTCTGCCGGAGCTCTTTTAAACTCCAACAGTGGAGGAAGAGGGGGTCTATCCTTTCCCAACTCCACTCCCCAATTAAGAACGGGAATCTCCACTCATTGGCTATCCGATTTTGGACTTCTGTCACCACCTCCTCCACTTCCTGATTCCCCTTTGCCAATTTGTGGAGAAACTCCCCTAATCCCCTACTGTAGCTGTGGAGGGGGGTCTCCAATTTTTTGGGAATTGAAATCTCCACCTCAATTGAGCCAGTAAAAACTTCCCGCCACTCCCGGGCTACAAACCCCTCCCCCCTGCTCTGGACTTTTACCAACTCTTTGGAGCACTTTTTCGGGTCCAAATAGAGTCTCTCTCCAATCTCTATCTCAGCCACTGGCTTTAACTCCTGTTCCAACTCCCCTTTTAACCACCCAAATAGCCCTTCCCCCCTTTTTCCCTCCTCTACCAATTTTTGGAACCGTCGCTGGAGGGGTTTTTCTCTTTTTAAATAATAGTAGGTTATCCCCCTCTCCAGATAGTCCCGGAACCACCTTCCGGGGAGGTATTTTCCCCGGTTATCCGCCGGAATTCCCCTCCTCCCAGCTGAAATTGGATACCAACAGATTATCATGCTCTCCCCCTATTTTGGCAACCCGGCCAAATTTTTATCCACTTTTTGAGCAATTTTCTCATCAAGCAGGGCAATTGTAGGAACCATCCACTCAGCCCAATACCGCTCAACCCCCTCTTTATTCTCTCCAAAGTAGGCCAAAGCAATCCGGCCAAACCCCATCTCTTTCTCCACTTTTTTACCATCCCGAAGGAACCGCCGGAATACTGGGGGCAACTCCTCGTATGGATAAGGTTTCCCCTCATCCCCTTTTTTCTTCAGGAGAACCGCTGCAGTCCCAATATTCCGCAATGCTTCAATTGTATGGATTAATTTGTGCTTTTTTAAAAATGCCAACAGCACCTCTCCCGCCGGGATTTTCAAAATCTCCAAATTTTCTTCCCCTTCCCGGAGGTCTACACAGAGATAAGCCCGCCCTTCAATCATCTCAATATGGGCGAACACTTTTTTATTTTTTGGTAACTCTTTTAAAATCTCCGTCACTTCAAACTGATTCCCATTTTCTGTGTACTTCTCCCCCACTTTCCGATTTGCAGAGGCGAAATAGGTCTCTTCCCCATTTTTTCGACCAAAAATCAGGTCAAACCCCCACTTTTTCAGCTGTTTCAATTTAAACTCCCGCTCCTTTTCCGGTTGGCCTAGAGTTTCAAATACCAGTGTATTCAACGCCATTTCCCGACGCAATTCCAAAATCATCCGAGACTCCTTTTTTCTGGAATTTTATAATTTGAGGGATATTGTGTCAAGTTTTTTCTGTCATTCCGGCAGAAGTTTTTTAGGGGAGAATGAAAACCGGTTACAATTGGGATTGGGAGGGGTTATAATTTCTAAAATCCAATCTGCCCAGCAGAGGTTAAAGGAGCGGGAATGAAAAAACTCTACATTGTCGGAAATCTCCGATACCGGTGGGGGTTGATTGAGGAGCTACTCCGGCGGGGGGAGTGGAGTGAAATTAAATTTATCGATGGGGTTGAGGAGATAGACCGGCGGGAACCCCCAAATCGCCGGATAATTATCTCGGAAGAACCGGGGAAAGGGTTCACCCCAGACCAGTTGGAGTTGCTCTTTGAGCAGTTGGGGGAGCCCCAAACAATTCCAATTTATATCTTTGACCGGGAGGATCTCTCCTTTTTAAACCCGATTCTCCCCTACTACACCTCCTCAAAAGGAGAGGGGCATTTTTGGGAAGTGAGGGTTCCGGCCCTCTCCCTCTCCGACGCCCAACGGCTTCTCCAAGCCCATCGGAAAATAGTGGTTGGAGAGCTGTTCCAGTATCTAATTCACCGGCTCCCCCCAAAAAAAGTTGGGATTGCAGAGAGTTGTACCGGGGGGCGGTTAATCTCTTATTTCACACTGGTCAGTGGGGCCAGCCGAATTTTTGATGGGGGGATGATTACCTATTCCAATAAAATTAAAGAGGGGTGGTTGGGGGTAAAAGGGGAGACATTGGAGAGGTTTGGGGCAGTTAGTGCTGAGACTGTCACCGAAATGGTGGAGGGGATTTTGGCAAAAACAAAAGCCGACTTTGGTATTGGGATTAGTGGAATTGCTGGCCCAACAGGGGGAACTCCGGAGAAACCGGTTGGAACTGTCTATATTGGAGTTGGGAACCGGTATCAAATTTGGGTGGAGAAGTATCTTTTCAAAGGGAGTAGGGGGTATATTCAACATCAGTCTGCTATTACCGCTGCTGGGATGTTAATTCAATTCGGGGAGTTATACGGAGTTTTAAAAGAGGCCATCTCAACCCTCGGCCTCCCCCTCTAACGGGGGATTAAGTGCTCATTTGCCGAAGGAGTTTCCGTTCACAATCGTCAATTGCAGTTAAAATGCTC
Organism: Campylobacterales bacterium; assembly: GCA_039831255.1. Lineage (GTDB taxonomy): Bacteria > Campylobacterota > Campylobacteria > Campylobacterales > Nautiliaceae > PUXY01. Next base: position 2,580 of record JBDONQ010000268.1, on the reverse strand, counting down.
TCCCGAATCTCTGGAACATGGGAGTAGGCGATTCTAAATTTAATCTCCAACCCCTCCACTGTTAACCCCTTTAATCGCTCTTGCAGTCGCATCTCCACTTTTTTGGTCACCTCCAACGGTTGGAAAATTATAATTGCAAACCGGTTGTCAATTCGGAATATAAAATCGATATCCCGAACCGAATTATCAATCACCTCAGCCACTTTTTTTAAAATTTTTTGGACCAAATACCCCCCTTGGAACCGCTCAATTATGTCCAAATTATCAATTTCGATAAAAATTAATCCCATTGGTTTCCCAATATCTGGATATCGCTCAATTAAAATGTTGAAGTAATGGTAATTAAAAACCCCGGTCATCGGGTCTTTAATTAGGACATCGATAATCCGCAATGCCAAAATTTTAAAATCCACCTCTCCAATCGCATCCCCCTCCTGCACAATTACCGCATATCTCCACCGTTGCCGTCGCATCTCGTTGTAGGCGTCAAAAATGTTGATATCACTGGGGAGTTGGGGGATATTTTTCCGATGGGTTTTGATAAATTTAATCACATTCTGGTCCCCTTCCCCTTTTAAACAGAGATCCAACAACTCCGCTAAGCTGAAGACATGAACTGGCAATTTCCGGTGAAGAATGTAAAAATTGACACTTTCACACTTCTGAGCAATTTGGGCGATCTCTTTAATTGTCATCTGTTGAACTTCGACCGCCTCTCTCCCGCAAATAGGGTCCATGCACTCTTTTATATTTACCATTTATTCCCTTTTTGGATGATTTTTGAGGGAATCCTCTCCCCATTCTACCCCAATTTCTTTAAATTTATCTATAATTTCCCCCTTCTCCTTCAGGAAGAGGAGCTCCTCAATCTGCTGGTCCAGACTGTAGAAATCCACTTTTTTGGATTTGGCGATAAAAATATCCCGATATTTGGTCTCCTTCTCCCGCTCATCCAGTAATAGCTCTTCGTAAAGCTTCTCCCCCGGTCTCAACCCAGTAAACCGGATTCGATCCGTTGGTAACCCATGGAGCTGTAACATTCGCCGGGCCAACTCCACAATTTTTACCGGTTTCCCCATATCCAATATAAAAATTTCCCCCCCTTTTGCAATTGAGGCGGCTTGGAGAACCAGCTGGACCGCTTCATCGATTAACATAAAGTATCGGGTCACCTCCGGATGGGTTACCGGCAACGGTTTCCCCTCTTTTATTAACCGCTGAAACTTCGGAATTACACTCCCACTACTCCCCAGCACATTCCCAAACCGGACCGCTACAATCTCTGTCTTCCAACTGGGGACATTTTGGGCGTAAATTTCGCAAACCCGTTTACTCCCCCCCATTATATTAACCGGCCGGACCGCTTTATCGGTGGAGATTAGAACAAATTTTTGCACCTGATACTTAATTGAAAGGTCAATTGCTATTTTAGTTCCCAATACATTATTTTGGACTGCGCTCCGGGGATTGGCCTCACAGAGGGGGACATGTTTGTAGGCGGCGGCGTGGAGGACAATTTCAGGCCTCTCCTCCCGGAAAATCTGCTCCAACCCAGCCCGGTCGGTTACTGAAACAAGGCAACTCCGAACCCGGTCCCGGTACCCCAACTCCTCCACCTCCTCCCCAATCCGGTAGAGATTGTACTCACTACTCTCCACCATTACCACCTGGTCCGCATTGTATTTCAGCACCTGCCGGACCAGTTCGCTCCCAATACTTCCCCCAGCTCCAGTTACTAAAACCCTTTTCCCGGCAATAAACCGGCCAATCGCCTCCCGGTCCAGATCCTTTGGCTTCCGGGCCAGTAATTTTTCAATCTCCAACGGTTTTACTTCTCCCTCAAAAGGGGAGTACCTTAAAATCTCCCCAACCCCCCGGCTGGAGAGTTTCTCGATTAATCGCTGTAACTCTTGCTTTGGGTACTCTTTTGCAATTACTACTTTTGCCCCTTTCCCGTCAATCTCCTCAATCGGCAAAATTTTAAATCCCCCCAAATAGCTCCCAATTGCGTCGGGATTATCGCTGTAAATCCCCAAAATTTGGAAATTGAACCCCCCTTTTAAAACCCCCATAACCCGCTCCCCATCCCCTATCACAATTACCGGTTCCCCACTCTTATTGAACTCCTCCCAGAGGAGTCGCTTTGAGATTCGAAATCCCCCCAACACCACAATTGAGAGGAAAAGGTCTATTAAAAGGACACTCCGGGGAAATGGGGAGAGAATCGATTTAAAAAGGTAATAGAGGGGGACAAAGGAGGTGTAGGCCAGAAGGTGGGCAATTAACAGTTTTTTTAGATCGGGGGTAGAAAAGAAGCCCCACTGGACCTGATAGAGGTTTAAAAAAACCAACGCTGTAGCTTTTAAACTGAATAAAAGCCAAAAATTGAGCCAAAAACTCTTTAAAAATTTCGGGTCAACGTGGAAATTGAACCGGAGAAGATAGGCCAAATAGAATGTAAAAAGGGAGAGGAGTAAATCCCCTAAAAAGTAGAAAAGGGCCCGTTTAAAAGGGGTCGGTTTTACCAATTCCCGGAGGAGTCCCATCTACCCCCCCTTTTTTAAAAATTGGAGGACCAAT
>JBDONQ010000263.1:0-2521 GCA_039831255.1 Campylobacterales bacterium | reverse complement strand
TATTGTTTTTCGACGCCAGCTCTAATTGAGCCCCCAAAAATTGTCGACTGGTTGGTCACAATTTACGACTTTGGGTTGTTGGGTTATTTTCTCCAGCAAGGGGTTGTTCGCCGAAACTATTACATTATCGGACTGGCTCTACTCCAAATTTTGTTGTTAATTATGGTCCTATTTACTCTCCCCCACTCTTCAACCCCCAACCTCTATGTGGATAAGTTGACCCTCTTTTTCTATTTAATTGTAGCGGTGGTTGGGGTTCCAATCGCAATTTTTGCAACTAAGTATATGGATTACGGGGAAAAAGGGAAGCACACATTTGTTGCACTGGTAATCTGGTTTTTAGGGGTGATGAATTTTGCAGTAACTGTCAATAATATTGAATGGTTTTTTGCCCTCTTTGAAACCACCACCCTCGCCTCTTATTTAATGATTGGATTCCGGGGGGATCGAGAGGCAGTTCAAAACTCCAATTTAGCCCTTTGGATGAACCAAATTGGAGGGGTTGCAATTCTGCTGGCCCTGCTTGTTTTTGCAAAGAGTACCGGCCACTACCACTTCACCGACCTGCTAAAGGATTCAAAAGGGACGTTAATGGCCGGTCTCGGATTTTTGGCAGTTAGTGCTCTGGTAAAAGGGGCCCAAATGCCGTTCCACCGGTGGTTACTGGGAGCAATGGTAGCCCCAACCCCGGTTAGTGCAATTCTCCACTCCGCCACAATGGTAAAAATTGCCCCCTATATCATTTTGAGAATCTCCCCATTGATTAAGGGGACTCTGTTGGCAAAACTGCTAATTATTGAAACTGGGTATGTCTTTGTAATTGCAGCGGTAATTGCGTTAACTCAGGATAACTTTAAAAAGATTTTGGCCTACTCCACAATCTCCCTCCTGGGGTTAATGATGTTGGCTGGAGCTGCCGGAACCCCAACAGCAATTACCGCAGCCCTCTTACTAATCCTATTCCACGCTTTTGCAAAAGGGTTCCTGTTTGTGGAAGCTGGGGTATTGGAAAAGGCTTTTGAAGTTAAATATATCACCCAAATGCGCCGGCTGATTGAGAAGGCCCCCCTCACTTTAATGTTCCTCTTCTTCGGTTTTTTGAATATGACCCTTGTCCCATTTGGGACCTTTTTGGGAAAATGGATTATATTGGAAGAGGCGGGGCGGTTTATCACCCATGGAAGTTATGTATTAATGGTATTGGCGGTAACCGCTGGAAGCGCCTTTTTAAGTATTCTCTATATGAAAGTGTTGGGAATTAGTGTCCGGAAGGCTCACGGGATTGAGAAAATTCGATTTGTAAAACTCCCAATTACTTTCAATTTCGTTGGATTTTGGTACTACTTCTGGTTAGTAGGAATGACCCTGTTAATTGCCCCATTAACTGCCCACTATTTGGGTGCAATTACAACCCAGTTGGTAGGGGTAACCCCTCCAATTGTCTCAAAAGGGTTGAGTTTAGAGCTCTACAACTCCACCCTCTACTTCTGGGAGATTTTTGGAGCATTGGTGCTCCTGTTGATGATCCACACCCTCCCCTACTTTGTTCGGTTTAAAAATGTGGATTTTGTCCACCCTTACAATTGTGGAGAGATTTTCCCCCGGTATCTGGGAACTTGGGATTTTGAGTGTATCGCCAATAAAGAGCCGATGTTTGTCTACTTTAGTGTCGCCCTCTTTATCATTGTAGTAGTTTTAGGAGGAGGTCTATTATGATTGGAGCATTGGCAACTCTTTTAGCACCGGTTGTCGGCGGATTTATCTACGGAATAGAGCGGGTGGTCCGGGCCCGAATGCAACGGCGACAGGGCCCTCCTCTCCTGCAACCCTTCTACGATTTTGCAAAATTGATGGACAAAAGACCACTAATTGTCCACTCCCTCCACACATTAATGGGGATTTTCTACTTTATCGCCGAGTGGTTTGCGGTAGCACTTCTCTTTTTGGGGAACGATTTACTGGTAGCGGTCTTTTTCCATGTAATTGCAGTATTGGCCTTGGTGATTGGGGCTAGCTCAGTCCGGAGCCCCTATTCAGTACTGGGGGCACTGCGGGAGTTGATGCATATGATTAGTTACGAGCCGTTGATGGTCTTAATTGTAATTGGATTCTATCTGGTCTCCGGCAGTTTCGATATTGAAGACCTACTCCACTACGATGGCTACCCAATTTTCCAATTGCCCCTTCTCTTTATCGCATTCCTATTAACGATTCCTATGATACTTCAAAAATCCCCATTTGATGTAGCAGAGGCCCATCAAGAAATTATTGGGGGGCCGGAGATAGAGTACAGTGGACCATTTTATGAAGCTCTCTACACCGGCCGGTGGATTGAGTACATTTATGTCTACACTTTTGTATTCCTGTTTGGAGGGAGCCACTATTGGTTGGGGCTTTTGTTAGTAATTTTCGCCTTTTTATTTGTAAATGCATTGGATAATGCTACAGCCCGGCTCAATTTTAAACGGATGGCCACTTTCGCTTGGAGTTTACTAATTCCGTTGGGGGTTTTGAATTTAGT
>JBDONQ010000089.1:0-2527 GCA_039831255.1 Campylobacterales bacterium | reverse complement strand
GGGAGTTGCAGATTCCGATTATTGCTTTATCTCAGCTGAATCGGGCATTGGAAAGCCGACCCAATAAGCGTCCAATTCTATCGGACCTCCGGGAAAGCGGGTCGATTGAACAGGATGCGGACCTGATTATGTTCATTTATCGGGATTCCGTCTACAAAGAGTTGGAAGAGCGGAAAAAAATTGCCGAAGCCCGGGCGAAAGGGGAGGAGTATCAGCCCAAATTTATTGCCCGGGACCCGGACGAGGCGGAGTTGATAATCGGGAAACAGCGGAACGGCCCAGTCGGAACGATTGAGATGCTATTCCACCGGAAATATGTGAAATTTAGCGATAAAATAAAAGAGGAAGTAGAGGAGACCGAGGCCCGGGTGGAAACCGAACCCCGGCCAGTCCGAAGTGGGGAAAAGGGGGTAGCTCCGGAGATTTCCTCTCCAAAAACCCCCCGAAAAAATTTTCCCTCCCCCGGAGAATTTGGGAAACCTACCTACCCAGTTGGAGCCCCCAACTCTTCCCCCGGTGACCCCCCTTCTCCCCCTGAAAATTCCCCTTCCAACTCTTCCCACCGGGGAGAATCCTCCTCCCCATCCCCGGGGATTAGCCCCAACGGGGTCTCCTCTCCCCCCCCTCCCACTGTAGATTCCCAGTGGGATAGGGATTTGCCCAACCCCAATGACCTGGATTTAGGTTCAATTTAACCCTACTCTTTTTGAATCTCCACCTCTCCTCCCATTCCCACTAAAACAGTCGGGGGGGGTGGGGTTTTAAATTTAATCCGGAGATAGAACCGTTGGGCCAGTTTTGTAAACTCTCCGCTACTAAAATCCCGGGGGAGAATGGCAAAAGTGGCGGCACTGACCGGTAAAATCTTTTCCACCACCCCTTCAAACTCCCCGGGAACCCCATCTATCCAAATTTTTACCGGGGCCCCCACCTTTACCCCCTCAATTTTCCGATCCTCCAATAAATCCAATAAGTAGAGGTCCCGGGGATTTACAACTGCCACAATTTGGGTTCCAGCCCCAACCACCTCCCCCTGATTCCGGAACCGTTTTGCAATAACCCCATCAATAGGGGAGCGGAGATAGGAGTCGGAGAGTTGTTGTTCCAAAACCCCTTTTTTAGCCTTTAGCCCCTCTATTTTCTCTTCTGTCCCAGCGATTAACGCTCCCAACCGCTCTACCTCTTTCCACTGATTTTGAAGCAGTTTTTGCTGAACCCCAATCTCTTTCAACTGGGCTTCCATCCTTTTAATCTCCCGTTTTAACCCTTCAATTTGGTACTTTAACCCTAGGTAATTGCTCTCAATCTCCTCAAACTTCTCCCGGGCCACTTTCCCCTCCTTCTCCAACCGTTTAAAACGCCGGTAATTTCTCTCCAAAAATTGGAGTTTAACGGAGGCCGATTCTACCCCAGCCCTCTTTCCAGCTATCCCCTCCTCCAACTCCTCCTTTTTTAGCTCCAGTAACTGTTCCCGGAGCTTTAACTCCCGTTCCAACTTCCCCTTCTCCAACTTTAACCCCCTCAGCTGGGCTTCTGCCCCTTCAATTTCAGCCTTCACCCCTTTTAACTCCTCCTCCAGCCGGTGGGTCTCCAGTTTCCCAATCACCTCTCCCTCTTTTACCGGCTCCCCCTCCTGTTTATAGAGGGTTTCAATCTTCCCGGGCAGTTTAAAACTGAGAAATCTCAACGAATCAGACTTTACAAAAACTGCATCACTTCGGACATAGTGGGCGGTGTAATAGAGATAGTAGCCAAGGCCACCCCCCAACCCAACCCCTACAATTCCCGCCAGTAAGGCGACTCTCTTTCTCCACTCCACAGCTACTCCTTTTTTCAAATAATACTCTACTGGTTATAATTTTCCCCAAAAAAAATCTTGGAAAAGGGACTCAATGTTACGGAATTGTTATTGTGGGGAGTTATCGGAAAAGGATGTTGGGAGAGAGATAAAATTGGCCGGATGGGTCAACTCCCACCGGGACCATGGGGGGGTTATTTTTATCGACCTCCGGGATCGGACCGGGATTGTTCAAATTGTCGCAGACCCGGCAGATAGTGTGGAGGCCCATAAAATAGCGGAACAGGTCCGGGATGAGTATGTAATTTTCGTAGAGGGGATTGTTCGCCGGCGGGGAGAGGGGTTGGAAAATCCGAAATTGAAGACGGGGAAAATAGAGGTTGTCGCCTCTAAAATTGTGATTGAGAATCGGAGCAAACCCCTCCCCTTTCAAATTGGGGACCGGAGTGTAAATGAGGAGTTGCGGTTAAAATATAGATATCTGGACCTCCGGAATCCGGAGATGTTTGAGACTTTCCGAATTAGGGGGGAGATTTTAAAAGGTATTCGGAACTTTTTGGACCGGGAAGGGTTTATTGAGGTTGAAACCCCTGCCTTAACCCGCTCCACCCCAGAGGGGGCCCGGGACTATCTAGTCCCCAGCCGAATTTACCCGGGGGAGTTCTATGCCCTCCCCCAATCCCCCCAACTCTTTAAACAGATTTTAATGGTGGCTGGATTTGAGAAGTA
>JBDONQ010000029.1:0-8924 GCA_039831255.1 Campylobacterales bacterium | reverse complement strand
ATAAAAAGTAGGGCTGGAGCAGTCCGAACTTATGCCTGTGGAGGTAGCTCTGGCGGGGTCTGTTTATACAGACTAGTCATCTACCTGTGAAGCAGGAAGCCCCACCTTTTAAGGCGGGGTAGCTCACGAATCTCTGTTGCCTGGGTAAAATCCCAAGATTTTTTAGAGGATGGGAAGGGTTTCCCACTATTTCCGTTTTTTCCCCTATCTTCTCCTTTCCTATTTTCCCCCTTCTCAATTTTTCTCGATTCACACTGGATTAACTCTCCAATTAAAACAGTCTAAGATTAATTTTCCGGTGATATACTGAAAAGATATTTCCCGGGTAAAGGAGGTTCAGTTGAGGGATCGGAAAATTGGGTTTTGGGAGGTGGCCAGTATTGGAATTGGGGGGATGGTGGGGGGAGGTATTTTTGCAGTCCTCGGCTTAACAATCGATTTGGCAAAAGGAGCCGCCCCGTTGGCCTTTGGGGTTGGGGGAATTTTGGCCCTTTTAACTGGGTACTCCTATGCCAAATTGGCGGTAGCCTACCCTAGTGAGGGGGGAAGTATTGAGTACATTGTCCAAGCTTTCGGGAACAATCTCTTCTCTGCAATTATCAACAATTCCCTTTTAATCAGTTATGTAATTATGATGGCCCTCTACGCCTCAGCCTTTGCCAGTTACGGGAGTGTGTTGGTTGGAATTGAGGGAAAATGGTTTAAAGATTTATTAATTGCAGGGGTAATTCTCACTTTTACAATTGTAAATCTGTTTGGGGCCTTTTTAACCGGCCGGAGTGAGACTATTTTAGTTTTTGTAAAAGTGGCTATTTTGATTGGATTTGTAGTTTTGGGGTTTTGGACCTGCAACTGGGAACGGCTCTCCCCGGTCCACTGGGAGACCCCATTAAAAATTATAACCGGGGGATTGATTATCTTCTTAGCGTATGAAGGGTTTGAACTAATTGCCAACGCCACCCGGGATGCGATAGACCCGGCTCGGACAATTCCAAAGGCCCTCTACTTTTCTATTACTTTTGTAACTCTCCTCTACATCTCAATTGCGGTAGTAGCAGTCGGAAATGTTCCATTTGAAGTAGCAAAGGGAGCCAGCGATTATGTGTTGGCAATCGCGGCCCAACCTTTCCTAGGCCATTTGGGGTTTGTAATTATCTCAGTGGCGGCCCTAATCTCCACTGCCAGTGCGATTAACGCAACAATTTACGGGGCAGGTCGGGCAGGCTATTTAATTGCAAAATTGGGGGAAATCCCGGCCCAATTTGCCTATCATTTGGAACATGGGTACGAGGGGATGATAATTTTGGGGCTTTTAGCAATTCTGTTTGGGGTCTCCTTTAATTTGGAGTCAATCTCAATTGCTGGAAGTATTGGTTTTCTCCTCCTCTTCTCACTGGTAAATCTGGCCAATTTTAAACTCCGGGCCCGGACAGGAGGGAATCCAGTTATCTCACTGGCCGGTTTTATCGGAACTTCCATCGCACTGGGAATTTTGGTCTATTACAATTTAATCCATTCTCCGGAAAAATTGGCTAGTAGTCTAATTGCAATGTTGGGGGTAGCCCTCTTTACAATAATCTATTACAACTTTGGAAAAAGGCTTCGGCGGGTTTTGGACCCCACACTTCGGCGGGAGCTGGAGGAAAAATTGAACTCCAAATGAAAAGGGAGATAGGTGGAAGTGAATCCGATAGGGGTTACTGTAATGTTTGTTGGATTTGCCGTTATAATTTTTCTGATTCTCTTTTTTCTAATTTATCGGGAGGGAAAAAGTGTGCAACAGTTGCGGGATTTGGAATTGGAGTTGGATGAGTTGAAAGAGGAGGTGAAGGAGTTAGGACGGCAATTACGGGAAGGGGGAGGCCGAAAGGGGTAACCTTTTTCGGTAAAATTGGAGAAAAAGGGGGAAGATGATAATTCACCGATTCCCACCGGAGCTCTATAAACAGGAGTTATTGAAACTGATTCGGGGGGGAGAAGGGTTCCAGCCCCGGATTTATCCGGACCGGGGAGGGGTCCCTACAATTGGGTTTGGGTATGCGTTATTGACAAAGCGGAAGGGGGTCTTTATTCCAAGGCCCGGATGGGAGACCGACTTCCAAAAAGCGGGCATCTACCTTTCCGATTGGGAGGAGGAGCGGTTGGAGCGGTTATTGGAGAATATTGCCGATGGACCCATTACAAAGGAGAGATCCCAGCGGTTGATAGAGGAGTACTACCGGGAAGGGGGGGTAGAGATTACTGAAGAGCAAGGGATAAATCTCTTTTTTGTCTCAGTGGAGTGGTACCAAAACTTTGTCCGGCGAAAGATTGGGGAACAGGTTTATCGATACTACGACTCCAGTCGGGAATTGATTCCACTGGTGAGCCTTGCTTACAACCGGCCAGCCCTTTTCAACAACCGGGATTTGGTAACCGCTATTAAAAATTTTGACCGGGTCCGGACCTATCTGGAGATTGTTTACCGGTCCAATCCCGACTGGAATTTGGGAATTGCTACCCGGCGGAAGCGGGAGGGGGACTACTTTCAAATTTGGGACCGGAAATCTCCATCGATAGAGGAGGCGGTCCACTTTTTTGAGATTTACAATCAAGTGGTGGTGGGGGGGAAACCTTACTACGAATATATCCGGGAGTATGAGGAGGCCTTTGCTCCGGTCTTTGGGTTGTCCCCCGGGGCGGTCGCCTACCGGGGCCCCTCCATTTTGGCCTTTGCAGACCAAGCCTTTGGGGAGATTTTGGCCTACTACAATTTGGATAAAAACCTCTACGCCCGGAGGGGGGAATACTACTATCCAATCTCAATTGATCGGAACCGACTCCGGATTGGGTAGGGAAATTTAGACCGGAAAGGAGGAGAGATGGGGCTTTTCGACTGGTTGAAAGGGCAATTTATTGATGTAATCGAGTGGTTGGATGATAGCCACGAAACACTGGTTTACCGGTTCCAGCGACCTGGGAATGAGATTAAGCAGGGGGCAAAATTGATTGTTCGACCGGGGCAGGTGGCAATTTTTGTAAACGAGGGGAGGATTGCCGATGTGTTGGGCCCCGGGACTTACGAATTGGATACCCGGAATCTGCCCATTTTAACCTCCCTTCAACATTGGGACCACGGCTTTGAATCCCCTTTCAAAGCTGAGGTCTACTTCGTCTCCACAACCCGGTTTACCAATTTGAAGTGGGGCACAAAGGGGGAGGTTGTAATTCCAGACCCCCTCTTTGGAATGGTTCCAATCCGGGCTTACGGGAGTTTTGAGATTCGGGTTGTGGACCCAGTCAAATTTTTAAAGGAGGTGGTTGGAACCGACGGCCTCTTTACAACAGAGGAGATTCAGGGCCAGTTGGCCAATTTAATTGTCTCAAACCTTCCGAAGGGGATTGGGGAGTTGGGAATTTCGGTCCGGGAGTTGGCCCTCCACTACAACCGGTTAGGGGAGAGTCTCCGGGAGTTTTTAACCCCAATTTTTGAAGGGTATGGGCTAAAATTGGAGAAATTGGTAATAGAGAATGTCTCCCTGCCGGAGAAGATTAAAGGGGCAATTGAGGAGCGGGTAAGCCAAGATATATTGGGGGATATGGACCGGTATATTAAATATAAAACTGCCCAAGGGTTGGAAAAAGGGGGGGCTGGTATTGAGGGAGTTGGAGCTGGAATTGGATTTGGATTGGGGGCTGAAATGGCCCGGAATTTTGGAAGGGGCGGGGGAGGAGAGGAGCGGTTGATAGATGAGATTCGAAAGTTGCGGGAAGAGTTGGGGGAGAGAGGGGGGGGGAGCCCCAGCTCTGGCGGAGAGTTAACAGTGGAAAAAGGGGGAGGGGAAAGCCCTGTTTCTGAAGAAAAGGGGAGTAACCCGGCTGAGATAGGGGGAAAGTTTGCCGAAGGAACTGGATTGGAAAGGGGCACCTTTTCTGGAGAGAAGGAGGGGGGACCGGAAAAGGGGTCCAGAGGGGGTGACCCAACTGAAGGGGTAACGGGGGGGGGAAAACCCCATTCTCCAGCGGGCACCCCTTCCGGTAAAAAGGAGGGGATTCCAACCCCACCCCCGCCACCACCTCCACCCCCTCCCCCCGGTCCTTTCTATTTGGCAGTGGGGGGGGAGAGTCAGGGCCCCTTCAGTTATCAACAGATTTTGGAGATGGTTCAACGGGGGGAAGTTGGACCGGAGAGCTACCTCTGGAGACCGGGGTTGGAGAACTGGAAATTGGCAAAAGAGCTTCTGCCAACCCTGTTCAATTAATTTTTAGGGGAAAATTTTTTAATCTCCTGTGGCGACAAGAGAGTCAACCGAAAAAAGGGTGGGAGGAAAAGAGGGAAAAAACTGGAAAACTTTTTAATTTTTTAAACCCCTAATCGAGCTGGGGAAGGGGGCTCCCCCTTTTTAATTTAGCTAATAGATGGGCAGGAGAGCTCTACATAGATTCTAAAGGTATCCCCCTCCTCATTTACAAAAAACCGGTGTTTTTTGCAAAATTCAGCGTTCATTTTATTCGCCAATTTTAACGCTTCCAATTCAGCTTCCTCTTTTGTTTCAAAAGTTTTCGGAAGCTCAATACCACTCCGCTTAAAACAGCCACACTGCTTTTCAATATCGACTTTATACATCTCTCCTCCTTCAGTTGAAGTTTTCAAGTAAGAGAATTATATTCTAATTTCTCCCAATCTCCCAGAAGGGGGCTCTATTTTTCCAATGGGCCTATAAAGACTTTTTTTTAAAATTGCAAAGAGGGATAGTTAACTTCCCCAAAAAAGGAAATAAGGTGGTAAAGGTGAAACTGTTCACAATTTTGGGAACTGCAGGGATTAGAAGAAATAAAGAGGATGGAAAAGAGGAACTGGCGTTGGCTACTTATTGGAGCCCCTCTGGAATTCTGGGGTTTCCCACTGAAATGGAAAATGGAATCGAAGCCCCCAACACCCTCTTCCTCTTCTGGGGAAATCCAAATGTGGAGGTCTATCCCTTCTATACCCAACGGGCTAAAAATTTTCAACAGAGGGTACTGGAAAAATTTTCCGATGAAAAGGGGTGGACCCCTCCTGAAAAGTTTGAGGATTTAATTGCCCGGGGCCGGGAGGTAGAAGAGGAGGATTTGGCCTCAATTCTCCGGGAGTTTCGAAGTTTACTGAAAAGTGTCACTGGAGAGGAGGAGCAGGAAAAAGTGATAGTGGACATTACCCACGGTTTTAGATATATGCCCCTTATGCTCTCCATTGGGCTAGTGTTGGAATCTTTCAACGAAAATCCTAAAATAGGGGATATCCTGTTGGCAAAAGAGATAGAGCAGTGGAAAAAATATCAGTTAATCTCTATTCGGGAGTATTTTGACTATCTCCAAATGACCCTCTTAATTGGCCTTTTCCACTCCAACTATACAATTGCCCGGAATATTCCGGTCCCTCCCCCTTTTAAAAAGTTGCAACAGGCAATGGAAGAGTTTGTGGACAATTTAACCGGGATGGCCCTTCAGCAGTTGCCAACCTCAGCTAAAAAGATTATTGCCCAGTTGGAGGAGATTGAGACGGGGGAACTGGGGACCCTTTTTAAAAGTGAGGGGAAGAAGTTGAAAAAACATTTGAGGGAAGTCTACATTCCATTTACTTCCCCGTTGGATTACTATTTTAAAGTGGGAGAGGAGTTACTGAGAAGGGGCCATTTCTCCCAAGCTTTGGGGATTTTAAATGAGCTTCTCTATTTTGAGGTTCGGGAGTTATTCCGGGAGTGTGGAGGGGAGGTAGCCCAATTTATTCTCAATTACGAAAACTTGATAGAGAGGGGCCGAAAGGGAGAGTTAGAATTGAAAAAAAATGAGAAATTGCCCAATGACTACTATTTAAATCATCAACTTTTGGGACAACCCTTTAAAGATGGGGGGAAAGATGAATGTCCAAAAATCCCCGGGAAAAACTCTAAAAGTAAATTGAGACGGTTCTATTGGCTTGCAATCTCAAAATTTAAACCGGGGGCTCCCCGAAATGGAGTTATAATTAAACAGTTTAACCAAAAACTTCAAGAATGTTGCGAACAGAAGATTGAAAATTTTAAAAGGGAGGAGTTGGAAAAGTTAATATCTATTGTAACCCCCCTTCGGAATAATCTTCTTCACGGAAATAGTGGGATACCAATAGGGAATGTAAAGGCTGAGGTGGAGGAAGTTTATAAAAAATATCGAGAATTCCGAAAAAAATACCACCCAGAACTGGAGGCCCCTCCAGCTCCCTCCAATCGAAGCGACCAAACTGCTGAAAGGAAAAAAGGGGATTAAATCTCTCCCCCTGGGGGTTAAAGCCAGCGGGGGAGAAACCCCTTCCCATCAATTGCGACCAACCAGTCGTTAACCCCCAATTTCCACGGGGCGAAGTGGTGGAGGTTTGTGGTACTCCATCCAATTTTGTACGGGGAGGGAAGGATTGAGTGGTGGTAGCTCTCCCTGTAGCTTGTCGGGGTTAACTCCTCAATTTTTAGAAAGTGGAGCCCCAACCCGCACCCCTTTTGGCACTCCTGAGCGACCCGGTAACTATCCCCCCGATACTCAAAAATAGGTCCTGCCGGTTTTGAGAAGTGGAGGTTCCGGGTTCGGAGGGGGGAGAGGGGGTGGGGTCTGTAGGGCCCCATCAACTTTTCACTCCAGTAGAGATGGAGGGTGTTGGCCTTTAAATTGGAGCAGAAGAGGAACCAAATTCCCTCCCGGTGGTGGAGGGTTGGGGTGGTAATCCCTTTCCCCTCCAGCAACCGGTCCACCTTCTCCCATCTATCTGGGAATTGGGTTGCCCGGTAGAGATAAACCCCATCCTCCCCTGGACTTTCTGGGAGGAGGTAGTACTCCCCTTCCCAACTGAATACAAAGGGGTAACTGAGGGCATACTCCTCCCGGAGGATAATTTTTCGGTATTGGATTAACCCCTCCCGGTACTCGGCAACCCCAATCACCTGCCGCTCCCGGTCCCGTTCCCGGCACTCAACCCCAAAAAAGAGGTAGAGTCTCTTCTGGTACTCCATCCAGAAGGGATCCTCTACCCCTCTACTCCGGCAATCCCGAATATTGCGCCAGTGGAAAGTTGGGAGGAGATGGGGGTCTGGGAGGTGGAAAAGGTCCTTTGTCCTCAACACTGAAATATTCCATCCGCTCTCTTTAAAAAGTACCTTTTCCCACCTCTTTAGACTCTTTTCCATTTACACCTCCTTAATCTAATTTTCAATTTAAAAGACTCCTACCCCTCAACAAACCCTCGGGTCTCCCGAAAGCCGTCTCAACTCGGGACAACTGAACCCCGCCTTTAACCGGGCCTCCAAATTTAAATCCCTCTTTTGCCATCTCTCAAAAAACCGGTCCACAATTTGAAAGTAGGTCTCCACCGGCTCCAATCCCCGGCGCCGACACTCCCATTTAAACCACCGGTCCCCCCGGGCCACATGGGGAATCTCCTCCTTCAAAATCAACTTTAACCCCTCTACAACCCGCTGACTAAACCGGTCTGGGAACTTCTCAATTTTAGAGATTAACCGCCGATTTGCATCCAGCCCATTGGCTTCGTACCACCGGGGAATTATCGCCATCCGACTCAATAAATCGGAGGCCCTTTGGGCTGCTTCAAAAAGGGAGGTGTGGACCGGAAAATCTCCGTATTTATACCCCAACTCTTCCAGTAACCCCTCTATTAAAAAGTAGTGACGGAACTCCTCTTCAGCAGTTTTTAACCAATCCCGATAAAACTCTTCCGGCATTCCCCGGAACCGGTAAGCTGAGTCCAACGCCAAATCTATTGCAGAGCTCTCAATATGGAGAAGGGCGTGGAGGAGGGCCCCCCGCTTCTCCCGGCCCCCCCACCGGCGACGGGGGAGTTTATTTGGGGGAACCACTCTACAAAAGGCCAGATAAGAGGGGCGCTTCCACTCCTCCACCGGGGAAGGCTCCTCCAACTCCGCCCCCTCCAGTTTCAATCTCTGGAATTGCTCCCACTTTTCTGCTATAGTGGGGGTATCGATTATCGATTTCAACTGCTGAAAAAAGGCCATTTAAACACCTTTGCACCCTAAAAAGAGTTTAAAAATTATTCCATAAAAGGGAAAGGAGATGTTAATCGACCGCTTTGGCCGGAAAGTGGAGTATATCCGGGTCTCTATTACCAGTAGGTGCAATTTTAGATGTCTCTACTGTATGCCCAATACCCCTTTTGATTTGGAACCCCGGGAGGAGTTGCTCAGTTTTGAGGAGCTATTCCAATTTTTAAAAATAGCAATTGATGAGGGGGTCCGGAAAGTTAGATTTACCGGGGGGGAACCCCTCCTCCGGCGGGATATTGAGAAACTGATTCAAATGGTTCGGAACTACTCCCCAGAGTTGGAATTGACAATGACCACCAACGGGTACTACCTATCTGAATTTGCGGAGAAATTGAAAAAAGCGGGAATGGACCGGGTCAATATCTCATTGGACTCCCTCTCCCCTGCCAAAGCTGAAAAAATTGCCCAGCGGGAGGTGCTGAGCCGGGTTTTAGCTGGAATTGACCGGGCGTTGGAGGTGGGGTTGGGGGTTAAATTGAATAGTGTAATAATGGCAGGGATAAACTCCGATGAGGTGGTAAAACTGCTGGAGTTTGCCCGGGAGAAGGGGGTTGTAATTAGATTTATCGAATTTATGGAAAACTCTTTCGCATACCCGGGGTTGAAGGGGTTCCCGGCAGAGGAGATTTTAAAAGAGATAGGGAGAAAATATAGATTCCGGGAACTTCCCCGGGACTCCTCTCCGGCCCGCTATTTTCAGCTCCCCGACGGCTATAAATTTGGAATTATCGAACCCCACAAAGAGGATTTTTGCAAAAATTGCAACCGAATCCGCGTTACCGCCGATGGGTGGCTAATCCCCTGTCTCTACTTTGAGGATGCCCAATCAATAAAAACTCCCCTTCGTCGGGGGGATTTGGA
>JBDONQ010000079.1:0-2532 GCA_039831255.1 Campylobacterales bacterium | reverse complement strand
TAGGGATAGAAAATAGGTCTCAAAAAGGGGAATTTGGAATGGTGGGAAATTTAAAATGGCCTCCCGGGCAGGATTCGAACCTGCGGCCTTCGGATTAGGAATCCGACGCTCTATCCCCTGAGCTACCGGGAGGTAGTTGGAATTATACCAAACCTGAGCCGGAAACTATTTTCGGAAAAGGATAGCCAATGGAGAGAATTAGCTACCGGGTAAAAATTAAACGGTTTAACCCAGAGACTCAGCAGAGCTACTGGGAGGAGTTTCCTGTGGAGGTGGAGGATAGTTTAACAGTTTTAGAGCTTTTGATGTACATTAAAGATAAAATTGACGGCACCCTCACATTCCGGGCCTTCTGTCGAAGTGCAATTTGTGGTAGCTGTGCAATGATTATCAATGGCCGGGCCGGATTGGCCTGTAAAATTCAGGCTAAAAGTAAGGTTAAAAATGGGGTAATTACAATTGAACCCCTCCACCATTTGCCGGTAATTAAAGATTTGGTAGTGGATCAAGAGCCAGCCTTTGAAAAATTGAAAAAAGTGAAACCCTACTTAGTTCCAGATTCTAAAAAAGTCCCAGACAATTTGAAGAGCGAAAGTTTGGTCTCCCCAGAAGAGTTTAAATTGTATGATAAACAGACCGATTGCATCCTCTGTATGGCCTGTTACGGTCAGTGTAACGCTTTGGAGGGGGATCAGAAATATTTGGGACCGTTCCAGTTGACAAAAGCGTTCCGCTTTATCGCCGATAGCCGGGATGGGTTGGATGTGGAGGAACGGATTCAGTTGGTTGAGGAGCACGGAATCTGGGATTGTGTCCAGTGTCAAATGTGTTTGGCCGCCTGTCCAAAGGGGATTAAACCGGCGGAGGACATTTTGGAGCTTCGGCGAATTGCTAAAGATGTGGGAGAGGAGAGTATTGGAACCCGCCGGGCGAAGCAGTGGTTTGCCGATGTCTTTGCCACTGGCCAAATTGATAAATTGCGGTTGCCAGAACGGGCCTTTGGAGATGAGAAAGGGGTTGAAATTACTAAAAAGATGGAGGAGGAGTTCCGGGCCCGGGGGTTAAAAGAGGAGGAGTTTGGACCTCAGCCTTTCGAGGGAATCGAAAAGTTCCAGAAATTCTTGAAACGGCTTGTAAAAGAGGTGGAGTAGCAGAAAAGGGAAGGGGGAGAAGTCCATTTTAAAGGAGATTTAATGGGTAAAAAGATTGGAATCTATCCAGGGTGCTGTTTCCAAGGGGCAGATATCCACAACTACGACATAACTGTCTCTTTTTTGGAGAATATGGGGGTAGAGTGGGTATTACTGGAGCGGTCGGCCTGCTGTGGGGGTGGGGTTGTGGACGAGACTAATAAATTGATTGTGTATGGGTTGAACGCCCGGAATATTGCATTGGCTGAAGAGAAAGGGGTGGACCTCTACACCCCCTGCAACACCTGCTATATGATTATCGCCAAAACTAAACTGGCATTAGATTCCGAACCGGAGCTGAAGGAGAAGATAAATGCAATTTTGGCGGAAGAGGGGCTGGAGTACAGAGGGAAGGCAAAAATTTACCACACCCTCAATTTAATCCGGGATTTTATCGGATTGGAGGAGTATCGAAATAGAATTAAACGGCAGTTGAAAGGGGTAAAAGTCGCTCCCTACTACGGATGCCATGTTCTGGCCCCAAATGAGGTGGCGTTGGATGACCCGGAAAATCCAACTATTCTCCGGGAGATTTTGGCGCCGTTGGGAGTGGAAATTGTGGAGGGGTATAAAAATGAAACCACCTGTTGCGGATATCACGCCCGGTATACCGACCCAGAGCAGAAAGAGCGGTTGGCGGTAAAACCATTGGATGGGGCAAAAGAGGCTGGGGCAGATTTGGTCACTACCCCCTGCCCCCTCTGCCACAAAGCGATGGATGGGTATTCGGAGCCAATTCTCCAAGTGACCCAACTGATAAATCTGGCCTGTGGAGCAACCCCAGAGGAGACTTTTCTAAATCTAAACAAAACCCCAATCAATCTCCCCCTCTAACCCCTCCCCCCTATTTTCAACTCTTCCCGATAAAAGAGGAGGAGATATCTGAAATCCTCGATTAACAAAACCTTGGAAAAGTTGTTGAGAGGAAGAGAGAGCTATTTAGCAATCCCCGCCGAAACCATCGCCTTTTAAGGTGGCGATAAAAGGCGGGAAAAAAATTCTCGGAAATTTAATTTCTGTTTGAATTTTTTTATAAATTTTATTAATAGCGATGACCAAGTTAATCCGATAAAAAATAGGGCTGGAGTAATCCGAATGAATTCCTGTGTAGGTAGCTCTGGGGGCGGAACACCCAATAGAGTGGTCTACGAGTCATCTGCCTGGGAAGCTGGGAAGCAGGAAACTCCCGCATTTATTTGGGGGTAGTCTTATCTATAAGGGAAAAGGGGTTGTCGAAAGGGATAAGAGCCCCTACTATTACAATTTTTTTAAATTTAGCTACCTGTGAAACAGGAAGCCCCACCTTTTAGGGCGGGGTAGCTCACAAGGGAAAGTTCCTCTC